>ONLO01000208.1 GCA_900318715.1 uncultured Eubacteriales bacterium
CGGGAGCCGGTGGGGCTGGCGCCGTGGACAATGTAGTCCACCGGACCGTAACAGACAATGTCATGGTCCAGGTCACCGGTGACAAACTGAAGATGGGAATCTTCGGCAAAGTCGGCGAACACCGCGGCGGCCTTGTCCGGGTTCCGGACGAAGGCGCAGACGTTGAGACCCAGGTCCATCTGCCGGTTGCAGAGGAGCAGGGTCTTGCAGATCTGGGAGCCGATGAGTCCGGTGGCGCCGGTCACAAAGAAGGTCTTGCCGCGGGCAAGGTCTGCGCCGTCTCCGGCCAGGAGCCCGTGACAAAGGAAATCTGCAGCAAGCTGCAGATCCTCGTTCAGAATGGGGTCGGTCTTATTCATCTTCGGGTTCATCCTTTTTGCGTACGAATGCGTTGATTTTGCTGCGCATGCCGTTGGTCTGGCCCATGCCGAAGGCCTGCTCGTTCTCCTGATACTGGAGCATGGCGCGGAAAATGTACACGTCCTCCGGCGTCGTGACTTTAATGTTACCGCGGTTGCCGGGAATCATGTGGACTTTCTGGCCGAGCGTCGTGTAGATGGTGCACGCGTCCACCATGTTTTCATAGCGGTTCGGTGTGGCACGGATTTTGTCGTGGGCGGCAATAATGTCCTTCAGGTAGAAACTCTGCGGCGCCTGGGCGGCGTAGGTCTCTTTCCGGTAGGGGACGGCGTCCACGTGGTAATGGTCCTTGCTGAGCAGGATGGTTTCGTAACAGGGCGTGCAGGTAATGGCGGTGCCGTGCTTCTTGACGCTCTCAATATTGCGGGTAATGACGTCATAGGAAACGCAGGGACGCACACCGTCGTGCAGCAGTACAATGCTGTCTTCGGGGTTCTCGGCAGCGCCGGTCATGAGGCAGTTGTAAATGGAGTCCTGCGCCGTCTCACCGCCGGCAATGACCTTGGCCACCTTGGTCAGATGGAATTCCTGGACCAGGTTTTCCACGTAAGGAATGTAGTCCTCAATGGTGGAAATGTAGATTTTGTCAATCATGGGATGGTACTGGAACAGGGTGACGGTGTGGACCAGAATGGGTTTTCCGTTGATTTCCAGAAACTGTTTCGGAATGCCGGAACCCATCCGGACGCCGCTGCCGCCGGCAAAGATCATGGCAATATTCATGAACGCTTCCTCCTTCAAAAATGTGGGTCATCAGTCACGGGCAGAGGTCTGTTCCTCGTCCTCGTCGTCCGGATCCTTCAGCGGCCCGGCCTCTTCCGGCGCCATGGCCGAGAAGTCCAGGACACGCAGCCGCTCATTGATGGCGGCCACGTCGTCAATGCGGGCCTGAAGCTCGGCCGGAATGTTGCCGAGTAAGATCCAGTCAATAATGCGGTCACAGGCGTGCGGGTCCGTGTAGTCGAAATGCTCTTTGGCATACTGTTCAATTTTATGGAAGTCAAAGTCCTCGGTTTCCAGCGCGGCAAGAACTTCTTCAAAGGTGTGGCAGATCTTGCCGGGCGCGGCGTCCTCGTAGTCCCGGTGGAAGCCGCGGGAGAACTCGTACTGGATTTCGTCAAACGCAAAGAACAGCGCCGGCTGATGCATGAGCGAATACTCGAAAATGCAGGACGAATAGTCCGTAATGAGGAGATTCGTCACATACAGCAGGTCGTTGATATTCGGGTACGTGTTGGCGTCCACAAAACGGTCTTTGTACGCGTCCTTGATGGGAACCGGCTCGGCTACCCAGGGGTGCATTTTGAACAGAACGATCCAACCCTTTCGGGTGCACCAGTCGTAGAGGCGGTCGAAGTCAATGAGGTCGTACGGGTAGTGGGCGTCAAAGCGGTTCTTGCCGCGGTACGTCGGGGCAAAGAGCAGGACTTTGTTTCCGTTAATCATGGGGAACTTCGCCTTCAGCTCCGCTGTCTTGCTCTTCCGGTAGTCCGGGTCCAGGAATTCGTCCATCCGCGGCATGCCGGCCGGCAGGACCTGTTCGGGGTTAATGCCCCAGACCTCGGCGTGGAAGCCGGCCACGGTCTTACTGGCGGCCACGCCGTATTTGTACTGGCGGTGGCAGCTGACCGGCGCGGGACAGCCGGTGTGCCCCCAGCGGCTGTAGCCGGAGGACTTGAACCCGGCGCCGGCGTGCCAGAGCTGGATGATGTCCGTCTTCGGGTCCAGCTTGAGCCAGTCCAGGACCGGCGCATGGTCGTCGAGGAACAGCATGTCGGTCCTTGCAAGCAGAACCAGCATTTTGACCCAGCTGAGGGTGCCCTGGTGCGGGTGCGCCACGGTGGCCCGGGCGGACTCCAGAAGGGTGAACTGGTCCTCCAGACCGCGGGCTTTGATGCGGTCAATGAGGGCGGTGAGGTTGGTCCCGAGACGGTCATCCTGTTCGCTCATGAACGTTATGACCGGTTTCTTCGGGCGGAAGGTCTTGTAGTAACGGTTGCTGACATTGTAAATGTCCAGCATGACCTGCCGTTTGAATTTGTCAATCCGCTTGTTGAGTTTCTTGCGGCGGGACGGCATCATTTCGGGCCGGGTCTCCGCGTTGAAGACCGGGAGTCCGGAACGGCTCATGTCCATAATGGTGAAGACCGGGTTCAACGCCTCCTCCGTTTCGGAACAGGCAATGTTGACACAGTAGCCCTTGGTCTTGTTGTTGTGGAGGAACGTCCGGGACTTGTCCGCCATGTGCGGCGCCAGCTCGTCGGCCACCGTGGGGCAGCCGAGGATGTTGTTCCCCTGGATAATGACCAGTGCGTACGTGCCGGTCGGCACGCAGCTGCAGAAGCTGGGGTTGGTCACGTTCATGGTCAGCCGGTACGTCTGTTCGTCCAGCTGTTCCGCCTGGAACCGGCCGTTGGGCTTGTAATAGGCGGTGACCAGGTAGAATTCGAGCGGGACGGACGGGTCAAAGTCCGGTGCGTAGTCCATATGAAGCGTCAGATGCATAATGATCCGTTCCCAGTCAATGCCGGTCAGGGTGGCTGCGACAAGCCGGGCGCCGGAACAGTCATTCAGACGGATGGTTGCAAGATTGTTGGTCTCTGATGCCATTGGGCAATCCACCTTTGTTTTAGAAGTTTGCAGGTCAAGTATATCATAATTTTAATAATAAAAGGGGAAGTACGCAAGAATTCATAAATGGAAAAAGAATTTTTCAACTAATTGTGGTACTATACTCTATAATCTGGCAATAAATATTGCGTTTATCAGAACTTTACCATAAAAGGAGGCGGTTCCAGATGGCAGAAGATGTCCGC
>ONLO01000204.1 GCA_900318715.1 uncultured Eubacteriales bacterium
ACGAAGGCCTGGACGGCACCGAACTGGCCATTTCCGAGTCTCAGGAGCGCATGGCGGTCGTCGTGGCGCCGGAGGACAAGGATGCCTTCTTTGCGCTGGCCAGACAGGAAAACCTGGAAGCCACCGAAGTGGCCACGGTCACGGAAAAACCGTATCTGACCATGCACTGGAAGGGAAACACCATTGTCAACGTGTCCCGTGAATTCCTGAACTCCAACGGTGCGGAGAAACATATTGAAATCCACACCGGCAAACAGACGCCGTTCGTCCGCTGCGTCCGGCCGACGTTCACCGAGAACTACAAAGAGCTCTGCTCCGACCTCAACGTCTGTTCCCGCCGCGGTCTGTCCGAGCGCTTCGACTCGACCATCGGCGCCGGCACGGTCCTCATGCCGTTCGGCGGCAAGACCCAGAGCACGCCTATCCAGGCCATGGTCAACAAGATTTCCGTGGAGCACGGCGACACCGACACGGTCTCCATGATGGCCTGGGGCTACAACCCCTTCATCATGGAACGCGACCAGTTCCATGGTGCCTACCTCTCCGTGGTGGAATCCGTTGCCAAACTCATGGCAGCCGGCGCCACCTACGAAGACATTTACCTGACCTTTCAGGAATACTTCCTGCATCCGGGCAAGACGCCGGAGCGCTGGGGCCAGCCCCTGGCAGCCGTCCTCGGCGCGTTCAAGGCCCAGATGGACCTCGGCATCGGCTCCATCGGCGGCAAGGACTCCATGAGCGGTTTGTTTGAAGACCTCGACGTTCCGCCGACCCTGGTCTCCTTTGCCGTAACGACGGACAAGATTGACCGCGTCGTCTCCAACGAATTCAAGGGCGCCGGCCACAAAGTGGCGGTTCTGGCACCGGTTGCGGACCGGTACGGCGTACCCCAGAAGGATTCGCTTCTCAATGTTTTCAAGACCATGGCGAACCTCACCGGCTGCGGAACGGTCCTGGCCGCCTATACGCCCGGCTACGGCGGAATAGGGGAAGCGGTCTTCAAAATGGGACTTGGAAACCGGATCGGCTTCCGCTACGAAGACGGAATTGACCTCGACAGCATCTTCTCGTACAAGTACGGTGCCTTCGTGCTGGAACTGTCGGACGGCGCCGACGTGCCGGCCAATGCCATCCTGCTCGGCGAAACGACAGACGCCTTTTCCTTCTCGCTGGACGGCGAAGTCCTTGCGGGCGAGGAACTGCTGCAGCCCTACGAGGACAAACTGGAATCCGTCTTCCACTGCAACATTGCCATGGAGACGCCGGAACTGCCGGTCTTCACCTATGAGGCGGAGAACAAGAAAGACCATTCGAGCCGCATGACCGTGGCCCGTCCGAAGGTCCTCATTCCGGTCTTCCCGGGCACCAACTGCGAATACGACACCGCCAAGCCGTTCGAAGCGGCCGGCGCGGATGTGGACATCTTCGTCATCAACAACCTCTCGGCGCAGGCGGTCGATGAGTCCGTGGAACAGTTTGCCAAGAAGATCCAGGACTCCCAGATCATCTTCCTGCCGGGCGGCTTCTCCGGCGGGGACGAGCCCGAAGGCTCCGCCAAATTCATTACATCGTTCTTCCGCAACCCGGAAATTAAAGAAGCCACCCAGAGCCTGCTGGACGAACGCGGCGGCCTCATCGGCGGCATCTGCAACGGCTTCCAGGCGCTCATCAAGCTGGGCCTGGTCCCGTACGGCAAGATCCTCGACACCGACGCAGACTGTCCGACGCTCACTTACAATGTTATCCACCGTCACCAGTCCAAGATTGTCCGGGTCCGTCTGGACTCCGACAAGTCCCCGTGGCTGAAATATGCCAGGACCGGAGAGGTCTACAGCGTGCCCATTTCCCACGGCGAAGGCCGGGTACTGGCCTCCGAAGACCTGCTCCTGAAGCTGGCGGAAAACGGCCAGATCCTGACCCAGTACGTGGATCTTGACGGAACGCCGAGTATGGACGTGGCCTACAATCCGAACGGCTCCGTCTTTGCTGTGGAGGGCCTGCTGTCTCCGCACGGCCATGTCTTTGGCAAAATGGGCCATGCCGAGCGGATCGGCGCCGGACTCTACAAAAACGTGCCGGGTACTTATGACATGCAGCTGTTCCGCTCCGCTGTAGAGTATTTCAAATAAGAACAATTCCCAGATAAAAGATGTATTTTTTTAAAAAAGTGTCCGGAACTTCTGGTTCCGGACACTTTGCCATATTGAATAAACCTTAAACCAATGTTAAACTTGAAAGGTAAGCAATGTGTACACCTATTTAATTCAAAGGGGAACGAAATGGATAATTACTATGAAATGACCATTGCCGGCCTGACCCGGCAGTTGCCGCTCTGCAAAGTCAATGACAACATGGACATTGGAGCATTTGTCATTTTCGGCGACGTTGAACTGACCATTGCCGCCGCCCACGAACTTCTCTTGAAGGTCCCGGAGTTTGACTACATTGTCACGCCGGAGGCAAAAGGTATTCCGCTCGGCTACGAAATGGCCCGCCAGTCCGGCAAGTCGTATTTCGTTGCCCGGAAGGGAAAGAAGCTCTACATGAAAGAGCCGTTCGGCGTGGAAGTCCGTTCCATTACCACCACCGGTGTCCAGGAAATTTACCTGGACCGGCGGGAAGCCGAAATCCTGAGCGGTAAACGCGTTCTGGTCGTCGACGACGTCATTTCAACCGGCGAAAGCCTGAAAGCGGTCATTAAACTTCTGGAGTACGCCCATGCCAATGTGGTGGCCGAATGCGCCGTCCTGGCGGAATGGGACGCCGCAGACCGGGACGACATCATCTTCCTGGAAAAGCTTCCGCTGTTCTTTAAAGACTGAGAACCAAACAGCAGCCTTTTCCACAGCAAAAACCCAGCGCAAAAGGAGCAAAACTGAAT
>ONLO01000203.1 GCA_900318715.1 uncultured Eubacteriales bacterium
ACGCCATGGATCGCGCCGCCGAACTCATGTCCCGTCCGTTCTGTATTGTGACCGACACCAATATGACCCGGGCCGGTGTCAGCAAACGGGCTCTTTCCAAACTGGCGGGAACGGTGGAGTGCTATATGGCCGACCCGCAAATTGCCCGGGAAGCCGCGGCAAACGGCTGCACCCGCGCCGTCCAGTCCATGCGCCGGGCATCCGCGGAACATCCGGATGCCATCTTTGCCGTGGGAAACGCACCCACTGCACTCCTGGAACTCTGCCGGCTTATGGAGGAGAACGACGCGTTCCGGCCCGGGCTCATCATCGGCGTCCCGGTCGGGTTCGTCAACGTTACCGAGAGCAAGGAACTGCTCAAGGAGACCTGTGACCGCCTCGGCGTTCCGTACATTATTGCCATGGGCCGCAAGGGCGGCAGCACCGTCTCCGCCGCCATCTGCAACGCGCTGCTCTACCAGGCATCGGACCTGCTGGACCCGGCCAAACGGAACTGAAGACAAAAAGAAGACTGCCTCACCGTGGTGAAGCAGTCTTCTTTTTTTGCGTTAAAACAGGTAGGAGCAGAGGAAAACAATGACGCAGCAGAGCACTGCGGTCGGGAACAGCCCGGCGCCCAGGAATGCGGCAATGGCGCCGGCCGCCAGGGTCAGGATGCCGGCGGTCATGGAACCGGAGGCGTCCAGAATGGCGGGGAACGTCATGACGGCTAAGGTCACATACGGCACGTAAAAGAGGAACGACTTCAGAAAGCGGTTCCGGATGGGTTTCCGGATGAGCGTCATGGGAAGCACACGCACCAGATAGGACACACCGAACATGACGAGGATATAGAGGTAAACATTATGCATGTCCGTCCACCTCGTCTTTCAAGGAAGGCTCCGGCTCGTCATCGGGAACCGGGAACAGGAGCGCCGCCAGACCGGCCAGAAGGACCGTCAGAAGGATGATCCGGTTGCCGGAGGACAGCTTGGAAAACGGCGCCACTTTGGTGCAGACAAAGCTCAGGGCAAACGACAGGACGACCAGTCCGGCAATGACTTTATTCTTCCGTGCCGGGGGAATGAAAATGGCCAGGAACATGCCGTAAAGGGCCACGCCGAGCGCCATGACGACGCGCTGCGGGAAGATACTTCCCATCAGAATGCCGACCGCTGTTCCGCCGGCCCAGCCAATGGAGGCCGGTATAATGACGGCCAGGCTGTAAGGCAGCCGGACAAAGTCCTTCCGGGCCACGGAGACGCCGAAGATTTCGTCGGTAATGCCCTGGGCAATGAGCAGGCGGTGCCAGAACGGGGCCGCCGGGTCCAGACGCTGGGTCAGGGAGGCGCCCATGAGCAGATACCGGGCGTTCACCACCAGCATCATAATGGCCATTTCAACGTACGGCGCATTGTCGCCGATGAGCAGAAAGGCTGCAAACCCGCCGGTGGAGGACAGCGTAAAGTAGCTGGACAGAAAGCCCTGAAACGCCGTAAGGCCGACCTGCTTGCCAATGATTCCCAGTGACAGTGCTACCGCAAAGTAGCCCAGCGTAATGGGAATGGTGTCCCGCAGGCCGTCCTTGAGATCGGTTTTGAACGTTGACTGCATGAATAGTTCCTCAAACTCTCAGATTTGTCAGCAATTGCCGACGTACACATAATTTAAACATGTCCGGGCCTTCTCCGCAAGGGCATAGACCGTGGACACCGGGGTGGGTTTTTGGTCCGCATAATGAAAGCGCGGGAAGAACCGGGTCAGGTGCAGAGGAATGTCGGCCCCGTTCGGAAGACCGGCAATCCATTCCACTTCGTTCATCAGGTCTTCTTCATTGTCGTTGAGCCCCGGCACAAGGAGCGTGGTCAGCTCCACATGGCACTGTTCGTGGCTCCTGGCAATGAAGTCCTTTACCATGGGAAGATTTCCGCCGATCAACGAGGCGTAAAGGTCCTCGCGGAAACACTTCAGGTCAATGTTCATGGCATCGGTGAGCGGCAGGACTTCCTGCAGCGCCTGTTCCGTGGCGCAGCCGTTGGTGACCAGCGCGGTCTTCATGCCGGCGTCCTTAATGAGCTGTTCCGTGTCCCGCACGTACTCGACACTGATCATGGGCTCGTTATAGGTGAACGCCAACCCAATATTGCCGTCCGGCACACAGCTTTGCGCCAAATGCAGCAGTTCTTCCGGGGAGTACTGCCGGACACCAAGCGCCCGTTCTGCGGTGCGGTCCGCCATGGCAATTTCATGGTTCTGGCAGAACGGACAGCGCAGGTTGCAACCGTACAGGCCGACCGAAAGGATTTTGCTGCCGGGGTAAAACCGGTTCAGGGGCTTTTTCTCTATGGGGTCCAATGCCAGCGCCGTCACTTTTCCATAGGTGGAGCCGACGACGGTACCGTTTTCGGCCCGTCGGGCATGGCAGAACCCGTATTCGCCGTCCTGCAGCGTGCAGTGACGGAAGCAGACGTTACATATGACACTCATGCCGGACCACCTCAAACCGTTCCAGAGTTACGTTTTCTTCGTCCGGGTCAAGTCCTGCCTTTTGCTTGGCGATGAAGATCTGATCCTCAACGGTGTCAACACCGTCCAGATTGGGAAGCAGGAGACCGCGGCGGCGCCCTTTGGTAACAATGACGCCGTATTTCTTCACATCCAGCTCCGCCGGACTGCTGATCCGCTCCGTGGGACCGAGGATGTCGACGGAAATGTCCAGTTCTTCCAGTTCCTGTTTGCCGACCGGAGGGAACCGCGGGTCCCGGGTGGCCGCACTGATGGCGTTCGCAATGATTTCTTCCGCTACACAGTATTTCGTGGACTGGATGGTTCCAATGCAGCCGCGGAGCACACCGTTCTTGTGCAGGGAGACAAACGCACCGGCCTGCCGTTCGGTCAGTTCGGCCGGCAGCCCGTCGGGCGCAATATCGGACAAGTCGCTGTACAGGGAGATGATCCGGTCGTCCCGGATAAACGTCTCAATGGTTTTGCGCGCCAGTTTTATATATACGTCCTCGGCATTCCGGGAAGCCTGGATCCGGTCCCGTTTCCGTTCTTCCGCCTTCAGCAGAAACCGGCGGGACGGATCCGTTCCGGTCACGGTATACGTGCAGATGCCGTAGCCGACCCCGAAGGTCCCTTCGTGGGACAGCTGCCTGGTCTCCAGGGCTTTTCCATCCAGGGCACCGGCCATTATGAGGAAGGAACGGTGCCCGCATTCTGCGGCCTTGTTACAGAAGGACTCGGAAAAATCAAACAGTTCGTCAAACGCCGCACGTCCCATGACGTCCATAATCCGTTCATCGTATTCCGGACCTTCTTCCACAAAACCGTACGGGCCGTCCTCTTTCAGCTTGTGGGAGAGGTCTCCGCTGCCGACAAAGACGACCCTCCGGTCCAGTTTTTCGGCCGTTTCCTGAACCATCCGGCCCAGGCGGTAATGGTCCTCGTAGGAGAGGCCGGAAAGGCCGAGACGGACCAGCCGGAACTCCGGAAATGCCTTCCGAATGAAGTACAGCGGCACCATGGCGCCGTGGTCCAGGTCCGGGTCCCGTTGTCCGAGCGTGCCGGCCGGGAGGCCGCCGTCTTCTGCCAGCGTACAGAGTTCCCGGATAAATGCCTGGTCGTAATCCACCTGGAATTTCACACTGCCGGCGCGGAACCGGCTCATGCTGCCTTTGGCGCCGTTTCCGGACGCAATGTTGAAATAGTCATTGAACATGATCTGATGGGGAGAGGAGAGCACAATGGTGTCCGGCGCCAGTTCTTTGACCAGCCGCGCCGCCGCTTTGTAACTGTTCGTCGTTTTCCGGATGGCCGCCTCTTCGCCGCGGCCGACTTCCGGCAGAATGATGGGAGGATGGGGGACCATAATGGCACCGACAACAGACATAATTACACCTCCAATGCAGAAATGGTCATGAATAATCCGTGCGGAAAAAATTACAGTTTGGAGACAACTCCAGCGGACTGCAAATTGCTCGAAAAAGCCTTACAAGAACGCGGATTTTCACGTAATACGGTCGTTTGTCCTCATTATACTCCGGAACCATTCCCGTTGTAACCAATTCCTGCGTTTCTTTATGAATTAATGAATGAAAAAATTCACATTGACAGATAAGCAAAAACGGTCGTATGATGAATACGTAAACAAACTCAGCATTCGCTTGGGGCTTGTTTGTATGGTTTTTTAACATTTCTGAAAGGAGAGGTTTCCAATGGCAAAACATTCTGGTGGAGCCAAAATGACC
>ONLO01000202.1 GCA_900318715.1 uncultured Eubacteriales bacterium
ACGGCAACGTCATTGTGGACGGCAAGGTCCTGAAGGAGAAGTACATTAAGAACGATACGACGACCGAGTTCGACATGCGGTTCCCGCTGGTCGTTCCGAAGGGCTACTGCTTCGTCATGGGGGACAACCGCCAGGATTCCCTGGACTCCCGGTCCACCCGCGTCGGCCTCATCCGCAACGACTACATCCTCGGCACCGCCGTCCGCGCCTCCACGTCCGAAGGCTTTGTGCCGCTGAGCGTATAACGAACCGGAGCGGATCCCCATGCCGGACTATCAAAAACAGACCGTCCAGTGGTTTCCCGGCCACATGGCCAAAACCCGGCGGAAAATAAAAGAGAGCCTGTCCCTGGTGGACGCGGTCGTCGAACTGACGGACGCCCGCGTTCCCCTGAGCAGCCGCAACCCGGAGCTCGACGAGCTGACCGCGGGCAAACCGCGGATCCTCATCCTCGGCAAGAGCGACCTTGCCGACGCAAACGCCACAGCGGCGTGGCTTCGCTGGTTCCGGGCCCAGGGCATCTACGCGCTGGCCGCGGACTGCAAGAGCGGACGGGGACTGAATGAATTCGAACCGCTGGTGCGTCAGGCGCTGGCGGCAAAAATTGCCTCCAACGAGGAAAAGGGCATGAGCGGCAAAGCGCTGCGCCTCATGGTGGTCGGCATTCCGAACACCGGAAAATCCTCGTTCATCAACAAGATTACCGGCCGCGGCAAACTGGCCGTGGCAGACCGTCCCGGCGTCACCCGTCAGAACCAGTGGGCGGTGGCCGGAAACGGCATTGAGCTCCTGGACACGCCCGGCGTCCTCTGGCCGAAGTTTGACGACCCGGCCGTCGGAGACCGCCTGGCCTTCATCGGCTCCGTCAAGGAAGAGGTCATGGACATTGAGACCATTGCGGTCCGTCTGCTGGCCGTCCTCAAGGACCACTACGCCGACCGGCTGCAGGAACGCTACAAACTGACGGACGACGAACTGCAGGGCGAACCCTACGAGCTGCTCGAAGCCATCGGCCGGCACCGCGGCATGCTGGTGCGCGGCGGTGACGTCAACACGGAGCGGGCGGCCGGCACCCTGCTGGACGAGTACCGGGGCGGAAAACTCGGCCGGATTACCCTGGAGCACCCGCAAAGGAGTGACACCAATGGCTGACGCGTACGTTCCGGACTACCGCTACGAACACCGGGCCATGGAACAGGGGTATACTGCCGTCTGCGGCATTGACGAAGCCGGACGCGGCCCCTTGGCAGGCCCGGTTTTTGCCGCCGCGGTCATCCTGCCGCCGGACTGTGACATTCCGGGCCTCAACGACTCGAAGAAGCTGACCGAAAAGAAGCGGGAAGCTCTCTTTGACGTCATCCTGGAGAAGGCGCTGGCCTGGTCCGTTGCCTCCTCGTCCGAGCGGGAAATTGATGACCTTAACATTCTGGCCGCCACCTTCCTTGCCATGAAACGGGCGGTGGACGGGCTGGCCGTACCGGCCGACTACGCCCTCGTGGACGGCAACCGGGACCCGAAACTGGCCATTCCCTCGGAGACGGTCATTAAAGGGGACTCCCGTTCCATGTCCATTGCGGCGGCGTCCGTCCTGGCAAAGGTCAGCCGGGACCGCTACATGCTGGAGCTGGCCCAATACTACCCGCAGTATCAGTTTGAAAAGCACAAGGGCTACGGCACGAAACTGCACTACGAAATGCTGAAGGAACACGGCGTGTCCGACGTACACCGCCGTTCGTTTTTGAAAAATCTGGACGACCATTTGTCCAAACTGTAAGCTGCCGCACGCCGGCAGAAAGGAGGCCTCCTGTTCCGTGAACACCACCGGACTGGGAGTGCTGGGGGAACGGGCCGCCGCCGATTACCTGACGGCGCACGGCTTTACCATCCGGGAACGGAATTTCCGTTCGCGGTTCGGGGAAATTGACATTATTGCAACCAAAGGACCGTATCTCTGTTTTGTGGAGGTCAAGACCCGCGGGGCCCGGGCCATTGCCCGGCCGGCGGCCTCGGTGACCGCCGCGAAACAGCGGAAGATCCGGCTGACGGCAGAATATTACATTGCCCGTCACCGGACGCTTCTGGAACGGAGCGGACTGCAGCCGCGGTTCGACGTGGCGGAAGTGTACGCCGACGCGGCGGGGCTGTCCGGTCCTGCGGTCCGGTATATGGAAAACGCTTTTGACTAGAAGGAGACCAACATGCTCTACACCAGTACCCGGGACAAAACTCTACGCGTGACCTCTTCGGAAGCCATTACCCGCGGCATCTCGGCCGACGGCGGCCTTTTCGTGCCCTGTGACATTCCGAAGCTGTCCCTGCAGGACCTGCAGGACATGATCCCCATGTCCTACATCCAGCGCGCCAAAAAGATCCTGTCGCTGTACCTGACGGACTTTACGCCGGAGGAAATTGACGCCTGCGTGTCCGGTGCCTACCGGGAGGGCAAGTTTGACTCCCCGAAAGTGGCGCCGCTCCACCGTCTGACGGACAACGTGGACATTCTGGAGCTCTTCCGCGGCCCGACCTGTGCCTTCAAGGACATGGCGCTGCAGCTGCTGCCGTATCTGCTGACCACCGCCTCCAAAAAGGCTGCGCCCGACAAGCAGATCGTCATCCTGGTGGCCACCAGCGGCGACACCGGCAAAGCGGCTCTGGAGGGCTTCAAGGACGTACCGAACACCCGCATCCTGGTCTTCTACCCGGAGAACGGCGTCAGCCCCATGCAGAAACTGCAGATGTGCACGCAGGAGGGGGACAACGTCGCCGTCTGCGCCATACAGGGGAACTTTGACGACGCCCAGAGCGGGGTCAAGCGCATTTTCACCGACGAACGCGTCGGCCAAAAACTGGCGGAGAACGGACTCATGTTCTCCTCGGCCAACTCCATTAACTGGGGCCGCCTGGTGCCGCAGATCGTCTACTACTGCAGCGCCTACACGGACCTCCTGGAGTCCGGCACGGTCAAAGCCGGCGAGCCCATGAACGTCGTCGTGCCGACCGGCAACTTCGGCAACATCCTGGCCGCCTACTATGCCCGTGAAATGGGCGTGCCCATTGACCGGCTCATCTGCGCCTCCAACGAAAACAACGTCCTCACGGACTTCCTCACCTCCGGTACGTACGACCGGAACCGGACTTTCTACACCACTGCATCGCCCTCCATGGACATCCTCATCTCGAGCAACCTGGAACGGCTTCTGTTCCACCTCTCCGGCGAAGACGACACCCTCGTCCGCACCTGGATGAGCGCGCTCAGCAAAGACGGCACGTACACGGTGACGGCGGATGTTCTGGACAAGATCCGGACCATTTTCTCCGCGGCGGCGGCCGACGACGACAAGACGGCCGGCACCATCCGGAAGACCTACGAAACCTACAACTACCTGTCCGACACGCACACCGGCGTGGCCATTGCGGTCTGCCAGGCGTACCGTGCGGAGACCGGGGACTGCAAACCGACGGTCGTGGCCTCCACGGCCAGTCCCTACAAGTTTGCCCGGAGCGTCCTGACGGCTCTGAACGGCAAAGCGCCGGAAGCCGACGACTTTGACCTCTCGGCCATCCTCTCGGAGCAGACGGGGACGAAGATCCCGGCGCCGCTGGCCTCCCTGCGGGACAAGACCGTCCGGTTCACCGGCTCCTCGGCCATTGCCGACATGGAGCAGCGCGTCTATGACATGCTGGGAATCTGAATTATGTCACTGTTTGCCATTGGGGACACCCATCTGTCCTTCGGGACGGACAAGCCCATGAACATTTTCAGCGGCTGGGACGACTACGTCCCGCGGCTGGTCAAGAACTGGGAGGCCCTTATAGGACCCGACGACACGGTCGTCATTCCCGGTGACATCTCCTGGGGCATTGACTTCCGGGAATCCGAACCGGACTTCCGGTTCCTCAATGAACTGCCCGGCACCAAGCTCATTGGAAAGGGCAACCACGACTACTGGTGGACCACCAGGACCAAAATGGAGGCGTTCTTTGCGGAGTGCGGGTTCTCAACGCTGCACATCCTGCACAACAACGCCTATGAGGCCGGGCCCTACGCCGTCTGCGGCACCCGCGGCTGGTTCTTTGACGACGAGTCGCCGGAGGACGCCAAGGTGCTGAACCGGGAGGTCGGACGGCTGAAAATGTCCCTGGAGGCCGCCAAAGCCACGGGGAAAGAGCCGCTGCCGTTCCTCCACTATCCGCCGGTCATGAGCCAGCGGGAGTGCGAACCCATTATGGACGTCCTGCGGGAGAGCGGCGTCACCCGCTGCTACTACGCGCATCTGCACGGAAATGCCATTGCCGGCGCCTTCCGCGGCGAGCGGGACGGCATTCAGTTTGAACTGGTTTCCGCCGATGCGCTGCAGTTCTGTCCGCTGCTCATTGAGCGGTTCTGACGGGCGAAAAAAGCCGGTGGAAATTGAGAGCAGTATTTGTTATAATATACTAGTTTTATTAGCATATTGAGAGGGGACTCACAATCATGAGTTTGAAAGCATCCGAAAAAGTCGAAACCAATGTCTGGAAGCTTGACGTCGAAGTCGATGGCAAAACGTTTGACGACGCCGTCAACAAGGTCTACAACCGCCAGAAGAAGAATATTTCCGTCCCGGGTTTCCGCAAGGGCAAAGCCACCCGCGGCATGATTGAGCGCTACTACGGCGAAGGCGTCTTTTATGACGATGCCCTCAACATGGTCTTCCCGGACGCCGTGGACGAAGCGGCCAAGGAAGCCGGTCTGGAACTGGTGGACAACCCGTTTGACGTGGACATTACCGAAGCCGGCAAAGACGGCGTCAAGATGACCATGAAGGTCACCGTCAAAC
>ONLO01000201.1 GCA_900318715.1 uncultured Eubacteriales bacterium
GAGAAAGGAAACGTTATGCAGATCCGTACACTTCGCATCGGCGACCGCGTGGAGGGCTACGCGCTCGTCAAGCAGTCCGAGGTCAAGACCTCCACGAAAGGCGGCAAGTACCTGGACATGGTCCTCGGGGACAAGTCCGGGGAAATTGACGCCAAGTACTGGGACTATCAAGAGGGCGCCACGCCGGAGTATCCGGTCAACTCCATGGTCAAGGTCCGCGGCTCGGTCAACGAGTTCCGCGGCACGCTGCAGCTGCGCGTGGAAATGATCCGCCCGCTTTTGCCCTCCGACCACGTCAATCCGGAGGACTACGTTACCACGTCCGAATACGACCCGGCCCTTCTCTACAACGAAATCATCCGCATTGCGCAGGGGTTCTCCGACGAGGACCTCAAAAACCTGCTCCTTGCCGTCTACGACGCCTACCGCAGTGAACTGCTCGTGGCGCCGGCCGCCGTCTCCCTGCACCATGCCATGCGCGGCGGCCTTCTGTACCACACGCTCTCCATTATCCGCATGTGCCGGAAGGCGGCGGAGGTCTACCCGCAGATTGACGAGGACCTGCTCGTCTGCGGTGCGGCCCTGCACGACCTCGGCAAGATCCGGGAAATGGACTTTGCCGAACTCGGCATTGCCTCACAGTACACAACGGACGGCAACCTCATCGGCCACCTGGTGCGCGGCGCCATGATGGTGGAGGAAATTGGCAAAGAACTGAACACGCCGGCGGACAAGCTCCGCCTCATTGAGCACATGCTCATTTCGCACCACGGCAAACCCGAGTACGGCGCCGCCGTACAACCAAAGTTCCTCGAGGCGCTGGTGCTTGCCCGCATGGACGAGCTGGACGCCACCATCTATGAGGTCAACGACTGCGTCAGCAAGCTGGAGCCGGAGACGTTCAGCCCGCGGCTCTGGTCGCTGGACAACACCCGCCTGTACCATCACGGCCGCAAGGATGACCTGGAGCCGCACGCCAACCTTCTGCCGGAGGACGAGGAATGAACGGAGCCACCACGTACAATGCCGGAGACAGCACCAGCCCCTGGACCGAAGTCCGCATTACTGTGCCGGCCGCCCGCACCGACGACGCCGGGGACATTGCGCAGATGACCGTGCCCTACGGCATTTATGTCGAGGACTACCGGTTCCTGGAGGAGGAAGTGGACGAAATTGCCCACATTGACCTCATTGACGAGGACCTCCGGAACAAGGACCGTGCCCACGGCATTATCCATGTCTACCTGGAGCCCGGGGAGAACCCGGCGGAGGCCGTTGCGTTCCTGCGGGAGCGGTACGCCGCTGCCGGCATTGACAGCGCCATTGAAGTCCTCCCCTGCAAGCACGAGGACTGGCAGAACAACTGGAAGAAATACTTCCGGCCCATGGAGGTCGGAAACAAGCTGCTCATTCAGCCGTCGTGGCTGGAGGACGGCTGCGGGTCGGATTCCGGCGCATGGGACGCCGCCGGGCCAAACGCTGCGGCTCCGGCAAACGGACGCATCAAGCTGCTTATAGAACCGGGTCTGGCCTTCGGCACCGGCTCCCATGACACCACCCGCCTTTGCCTGGAGGCCCTGGAAGACCATATCCGCGGCGGGGAATCCATTCTGGACCTCGGCTGCGGCAGCGGCATTCTTGCCATTGCCGCCCTGCTGCTCGGCGCCGCCCGTGCCGAGGGCGTGGACATTGACGACATTGCCGTCAAAACTGCCCGCGCCAACGGGAAACGCAACGGCTTCACGGAACCGCAGTTCACGGTATACTGCGGGGACATGACGGACCAGGTCCATGGGTCCTTTGACGTGGTCGTGGCCAACATTGTGGCGGACATTATTGTCCCGTTCTGTGAGAGCGCCCGCCGCTTTATGAAAGCCGGTTCTGTCTTTGTGGTCTCCGGCATCATTGACTCCCGGGAGGACGACGTCCTGGCCGCTTTTGCCGCAAATGGATTCACTGTCCGGGAACGCCGGCAGAGCGGAGAATGGCTCTGCTTTATTGTTTCATAATGCTAAAGACTTTTGCCTTCGGGCAAAGGTCTTTATTTATTTTTCCAAAAATCTTTTTTATCCCGAAAAATCTGTTTTCTGGCATGGTATTTAGTGGTATATTATTACACTAAAGTAAGCAAACTTAAGGGATTCATTCAGGAGGAGTTCAAATGCCGAAAAGACCCGACATTCAGAAAGTACTCATCATCGGCTCCGGCCCCATCATCATTGGCCAGGCATGTGAGTTCGACTATTCCGGGACCCAGGCCTGCAAGGCCCTGCGGAACCTCGGATACGAAATTGTCCTCGTCAACTCGAACCCGGCCACCATTATGACGGACCCGGACATTGCCGACGTCAC
This sequence comes from uncultured Eubacteriales bacterium, assembly GCA_900318715.1. Taxonomy (GTDB): domain Bacteria; phylum Bacillota; class Clostridia; order Oscillospirales; family Acutalibacteraceae; genus RUG420. Next base: position 2,353 of record ONLO01000201.1, read on the forward strand.
GTACATTGAGCCGCTCAACGTCGAGCGCCTGACCCAGATTATTGAGAAAGAGCGCCCGGACGCCCTGCTGCCGAACCTCGGCGGACAGTCCGGCCTGAACCTGAGCTCGGAGCTGGCCAAGGCCGGCGTGCTGGACAAGTACAACGTCCAGGTCATCGGCGTCCAGCTGGATGCCATTGAGCGCGGCGAAGACCGCACGGCATTCAAGAACACCATGAATGAACTCGGCATTGAAATGGCGCGTTCCAAAGTGGCCTACTCGGTCGACGACGCCGTTGCGTATGCCAACGAACTCGGCTACCCGGTCGTCCTGCGCCCGGCCTACACCATGGGCGGCACCGGCGGCGGACTCGTCTACAACGTGGACGAGCTGCGCACGGTCTGTGCCCGCGGCCTCCAGGCCTCCCTGGTCCATGAAGTCCTCGTTGAGGAATCCGTCATCGGCTGGGAAGAGCTGGAACTCGAGGTCGTCCGGGACGCCAAAGGCCAGATGATTACGGTCTGCTTCATTGAGAACATTGACCCCATGGGCGTCCACACCGGAGACTCCTTCTGCTCCGCCCCCATGCTCACCATTTCCCAGGAGGTCCAGGACCGTCTTCAGGAACAGGCCTACAAAGTGGTCGACAAGGTCGAAGTCATCGGCGGCTGCAACTGCCAGTTCGCCCACGACCCGAAGACCGACCGGATCATCATCATTGAAATCAACCCGCGTACCTCGCGGTCCTCGGCCCTGGCCTCAAAGGCCACCGGCTTTCCCATTGCCCTCATCTCCGCCATGCTCGCCTGCGGCCTGACCCTCGACGAAATTCCCTGCGGCAAATACGGCACCCTCGACAAGTATGTCCCGGACGGCGACTACGTCGTCATCAAGTTTGCCCGCTGGGCCTTTGAAAAGTTCAAAGGCGCCTCCGACCACCTCGGCACGCAGATGCGCGCCGTAGGCGAAGTCATGAGCATTGGCAAGACCTACAAAGAGGCCTTCCAGAAAGCCATCCGCTCCTTGGAGCGCGGCTGCTACGGCCTCGGTTTCTACAAAGGCCTGCAGGACCTCACCCTCGACGAACTCCTCAAGAAACTCATTTACCCGACCAGCGAACGCCAGTTCGTCCTCTACGAAGCGCTCCGCAAGGGCGCCACGGTCGAGCAGCTCTACGAGCTGACCAAAATTAAAACGTGGTTCCTCGAACAGATGAAGGAACTGGTGGATGAGGAAGAAGCGCTCATCGCCAACAGCAAAGGCAGCGTTCCGGAATCCGCTGCACTGACCCAGGCCAAGAAGGACGGATTCTCCGACAAGTACCTCGGCCAGATCTGCGGCGTGCCCGAAGAGGACATCCGCAATGCGCGCGAAGCCCTCGGCGTCACCGAAGAGTGGGAAGGCGTCCATGTCTCCGGCACCCCGGACAGCGCCTACTACTACTCCAGCTACAACCTGACGGAGGACCGGAATCCGGTCAGCACCGCCAAGCCGAAGGTCATGATCCTCGGCGGCGGCCCGAACCGCATTGGTCAGGGCATTGAGTTCGACTACTGCTGCGTCCATGCGGCGTTCGCGCTGAAAAAGCTCGGCTTTGAGACCGTCATTGTCAACTGCAACCCGGAGACCGTGTCCACGGACTACGACACCTCCGACAAACTGTACTTCGAGCCCCTGACGCTGGAAGACGTCCTCAGCATCTACAAGAAAGAAAACCCGGTCGGCGTCATTGCCCAGTTCGGCGGCCAGACCCCGCTGAACCTTGCGGCCGACCTCAAGAAGTACGGCGTCAATATCCTCGGCACCTCGCCGGAGACCATTGACATGGCCGAAGACCGCGACCTGTTCCGCGCCATGATGGACAAGCTCGGCATTCCCATGCCGGAAGCCGGCATGGCCGTCAATGTGGAAGAGGCCATTGAAAACGCCCACAAGATCGGCTACCCCGTCATGGTCCGCCCGTCCTACGTCCTCGGCGGCCGCGGCATGGAAGTCGTGCACACGGACGAACAGATGAAGGTCTACATGGCCGAAGCCGTCGGCGTTACGCCGGACCGGCCCATCCTTATTGACCGCTTCCTGCACAACGCCACGGAGTGCGAAGCCGACGCCATTTCGGACGGCACGAGCGTCTTCGTCCCCGCCGTCATGGAACACATTGAGCTTGCCGGTGTCCACTCGGGCGACTCCGCCTGCATCCTTCCCTCGAAGCACCTCTCCGACCGGCAGGTTGCCACCATCAAGGAGTACACGAAGCGCATTGCCCAGGAGATGAACGTCGTCGGCCTCATGAA
>ONLO01000200.1 GCA_900318715.1 uncultured Eubacteriales bacterium
AGCTGAACGAGGCTTCCTACCGCGTGTATGCCGTTCTCGGAGACGGCGAAATCCAGGAGGGCCAGGTCTGGGAGGCCGCCATGTTTGCGGCCGCCAAGAAGCTGGACAACCTCGTGGCCGTCGTGGACAACAACAATCTCCAGATTGACGGCACCCTGGAGGAAGTCAACTCGCCGTATCCCATTCCGGAAAAATTCGAGGCCTTCGGCTGGAACGTCATCTGCATTGACGGACACGACTATGACCAGATTGACGAGGCCTTCACCGCTGCCGAGCAGTGCAAGGGCAAGCCGACGGTCCTGGTGGCGAAGACGACCAAGGGGAAGGGCGTTTCGTTTATGGAAGACCAGGCCGGCTGGCACGGCAAAGCCCCGAACGACGAACAATACGAGACCGCCATGCAGGAGCTGAACGCTCAGCTGGCCGCGCTGGAAGCGTAAGGAGGACACCATGTCTGAATTTGTCAGTAAAGCGACCCGGGCCGGCTATGGCGAAGCCATTGCGGAACTCGGCGCGGAAAACGAAAACATTGTGGTTTTGGACGCGGACCTTGCCGGGTCCACGCAGTCCGGTAAAATCCGGACCACCCGCCCGGACCATTTCTTCAACTGCGGCATTGCCGAAGCCAACATGATCGGTATTGCATCCGGACTCTCGCTGTCCGGCTTCACCGTCTTTGCCAGCTCGTTTGCCATGTTTGCCTCCGAGCGCGCCTTCGAGCAGGTCCGCAACTCCATTGGCTACCCGCACCTGAACGTCAAAATTGCGGCGTCCCACGGCGGCATTTCCGTCGGTGAGGACGGCGCCTCCCACCAGTGCTGTGAAGACATTGCGCTCATGCGCACCATTCCGGGTATGACCATTATTAACCCGGCGGACTGGGTCGAGGCCAAGGCGGCGGTCAAAGCGGCTGCGGCATATGAAGGCCCCGTTTATCTCAGATTCGGCCGTCTTGCGGTACCCCAGTTTTATGACGCCGACACGTTCGAATTTGTCTGGGGCAAAGCCACCACGCTGCGCGCGGGCACGGATGTTGCCATCCTGGCTACCGGCCTTATGGTTCCCGAAGCCATGACCGCAGCGGAGACACTGGAAGAGCAGGGCATTTCTGCCCGCGTGGTCAACATTACCACCATTAAGCCGCTGGACGAAGAAACCGTCCTGCAGGCCGCCGGCGAATGCGGCTGCGTCGTGACGGCGGAGGAGCACTCCATTATTGGCGGACTCGGCGGCGCCGTGTCGGAACGGCGCGCCGAGAAGCTCCCGACCCCGGTGCTCCGCATCGGCGTCAAGGACGTCTTCGGACGCTCCGGCCCGGCGAAGGAACTCCTGCATCTCTACGGCCTGGACGCCGAAGCCATTGCGGCTGCGGCACGGGAAGCGGTTGCGTTCAAAAAGCGCCTCGGCCGCTAAAAATGTCCTTGATTTTCCATACGCACTTTACTATAATATAAAAGCCGTCTGAAAAGGCGGCACACCGGGATGTGGCGAAGTTTGGTATCGCGCTTGGTTCGGGACCAAGAGGCCTCGGGTTCGAATCCCGACATTCCGACCATGAAAAATAAGAGCTGTGCATTTGCGCAGCTCTTATTTTTGTGTCCGGAATTCCGAGGCCTCGCAGGTGCCGGCACGCCAAAATAATCATAATTGAAAAGACGGCACAAAAACGGTATAATATTGGTTGCTGTTAATTTGTTAACAATCGTGTGCATTTTTCTGACAACAATGCAACAAAAAGAAGATTGAAGAGGAGACGAAACAATGAAATATGCATTCTTTACCGGCGCTGCCGGCGGAATCTCCAGCGCCCTTGTCGAAGGCCTGGACAAAAAGGGTGAGTGGACTATTTTTGCGGCATACCACCGCAAGCCCCTGGACGACCTTCTGAAGAAGGTTTCCGACCGCGTCATTCCCATCCACATTGACATCGGCAGCCAGGAGAGCTGTGACGCAGCCGCGGCTGAAGTTGCCAAGTATACGGATCATCTGGACCTGCTGGCCAACGTGGCCGGTGTCCACACCATGGACTCTCTGGTAGAAGGCGACCCGGTCAAGACCCTTGAGTGGATCATCAATGCCAACACCCTTGGCATGGCCCGTGTCACCAAGTCCTTCTTCCCCATGATCAACGCCTGCAAGGGCCGCATCATCAACTTCTCGTCCGAGTGCGGATGGATGCAGCCGCAGCCGTTCAACAGCCCCTATGCCATTTCCAAGTATGCGGTTGAGGCCTACACCATCGGCCTTCGCCGTGAGCTTGCATTCCTTGGCATCAAGGTCATCAAAATCCAGCCCGGCTCCTTCAAGTCCGGCATGCACGGTGACGCCTCTGCCGGTTACCAGAAGCTTCTCGACAAGACCCAGATGTATGTCCCGGTCCTCTCCGTCATGAAGCCCATGATGACCATGGCCATGAAGCATCCGCATGAAATGGATGCCCTCGTCAAGGTCTTCCTGGAGGCCGTCTATGCCAAACATCCGAAGCAGAACTACAAGGTCAAGAACACCTGGTATCTTGCCCTTATTGACCCCATCCCCGGCTGGATCATGGACCCGGCCTACAACATGGTCATCGGCTTCGGCTACAAAGTGCTTCACGCTCTTGGCAAAGCATAAGTCAATACTGGAAAAGAAAAGCTGCCTCGTATGAGGCAGCTTTTTTTGTGGTGTTCAGATCCGCCGGTCGCGGGCCTGCTTGTCGTAGTGCTTGGTCAGGAACGGGGAAATGTGGTAGTAGATGAGTTTGTTCTCCGCGTTGGTCATATAAATGGTGAACGTTACCACGAAGAGTACAAACACCGTCATGACAAGTTTCTTGCAGATGTTCCAGAGAATGGAAAACAGTTTTTTCATGTTGCTCCTCCTTCCTTACCAGGCCTTCGAGTCGTCGAACTCGACCAGGGTCGGGTCCAGCGGCTCTTCGCCCATGACGACGCTCATGAACTTGTTGACGGCGCTCCGCATTTCCTGGCGGGAAATGGTGCGGCTGTCCTCGAGGTCATGGGGCAGGAACATGAAGTGGAATCCGAGTTCGCGGGCACGCTCTTCCAGCATGCCGTGGACACCGTTCATGCCCTTGCAGGCCACGTTGTCGTTGCAGATGACCATGTCGCAGTTGAGGCGCTTGGCCCAGGCCCAGACGGCGTCGACATTGTCCCAGCCGCCGACGGCGTGGTGCCGCATGACGCCTTTCTCCGAGAAGAGGGCCAGGTCGGTCAGGGCTTTCTCCGGGTCTTCCGTGTCAATGTGGTTGTGGCCCATGGTGGAGTCCATGTTGAGGACAATGGTGAGGCCCCAGCAGTTCTGGGTCCAGGTCGGGAAGTCCGTGTAATACATGGCCGACGGGCCCCAGAGGAAGGCGCGGTGGCGGGTCTTGCCCTTGTAGGGCAGGTACTTGTCGTCCACGGCCTGCCGCATAATCTGGATGACTTTGTCGTCCACTTTGTTGAAGTAGGCGTCATGGCCGTTGACCAGGGCCCATTCCACGAGTTTGTAGAGCGATTCACTGATTCCCGAAAGCGGCGAGTACGGTGTGGCAAAGATGTCCCACTTCTCCAGTTCAATTTCGTTCTGGTGGTTCATGTTGGCCGCGGCCTTGAAGAGCGCGTTCCAGTCGTACTTGACGTTGTAGACTTCCTCAATCTTAGCAATGGCCTGCTTGAGTTCCTCGCGCGTGTAGTCGTGGCCGTTCTGCTCGTTGTGCTGCATGGCGAAGACGAACGGATAGTCTTCAATGCCCCACTGATGGAAGCGGCGGCGCTGGAACATGGACGTGGCTTCCGAGGCGTTGCACGGCTGGTTGGTGGAGAGCACCAGTTTGCCGAATACCGGGAAGGCGTCGTCCAGGGCAACGCCGGTCTCGGCGGAGCAGCGGGAGCAGACGTCCGGCGCCAGGCCGTAGGACTCCGCAACGTCAATGTAGTACGGGTCGAGGTTCTGGTCGACGTCACAGACAACGAACTCCGGCATGGTCTGCATGGGCTCGGCGTTGAGCGTGGGGAAGCCGGCGGTGAAGAGCGGGGGAACGGTCTCGTCCAGGCCAATAATGAAGTCGGACATGGGGCCGCCGCCCAAACGCCGGTCGTTGGCCAGGATGAGGCCAATGCGCAGGGTCAGGATGCGGACAATGGCGTTTCCGTGGATGTTGGCAATGTCCAGCTCGCGTCCGCGGTATCCTTCAAAAATACGGTCGACGAACTGGAAGGAGCCGAGGAAGGAACCCATCCAGCGGTACTCCCAGATGCCCTTGACCACGTGGACCGGGCTCTTGGCCGCCATGGCACCCATGTACCCGACGTTCCGGAGCCAGGCAACATAGTCCTGGAAGGTGTCCCGGACGCCGCGCCATTCGCGGTAACGCGGAATGCCCGAGCCGTCATCCGGGTAGCGGGACCGCAGTCCGCCGGTGCCGTGTTCGGCCTGCCAGACGGGGTCAAATTTTTCGAGTTTCTTGTCAATGAAGTCTATGCAGGGGTCTGTCACTTTCTTGCAGATGCCCAGAGCATTTTTGAGAATTGCGTTCATGGTCATGCCCTCCTTTCGGCTGCAGCGGATTCAATCTGCTTGATCTCCAGTCCTTCCACAAAGGCCTGGAAACGGGTGCGCAGCTGGCCGGCGCCGGTCAATGCGTAGTCCTTTTCAATCTGGCAGGTCGGAATGCCGAGTTCGTTGGTCTGAACGTGCGCCTGCAGGACTTTCTCGTAACTCCAGAACTCACAGAATTTCATGTTCTCAAGCACAATGCCGTCTGCGTGGAACTCTTCCACCAGGTTCTTCAGGAGCTCAGTGCGCTGATCAATCTTTTCACCGGGCATGAAGCGCGGGCAGGTATTCGTCTGCAGGTAGTGGCGGCAGATGGCGTCGAAGGCGGTCTCGCCGTCTTCAATGACAATCTGTTCGCGGCCCGGGAACGAACCGAAGCAGTACCGGTCCGCTACGACCATGGCACCGCAGGTCTCAATGAGTTTGGTGAATTCCGGGTCGTCCACTTCGGAACCGCAGAGGACGAGGCGGGCGCGGAACGGGAATTCCGGCTCCGGCGCGCGGGCCTTCACTTCGTCCAGGGTCTCCTTCAGATAGGGGAGAATGAGACGGTGCGGGCATACCTCGCTGACGAGCTGGATGACATGGAACTCATAGCCGGTAATGGGCGGGTTCGGCAGCTTTCGGAGGTCGCCGATTTCCATAATGATCCGGCTGACTTCGTTGTGGTCCTCAATGGCTGCCTTCAGAGCGGCTTCCGAGGTGTCCACACCGCGCTCGGCGAGCGGGGCCAGGACTTTGTCGTTCAGTTCTTTTTTGTAGTAATTGAGCGCGGCGTTGTCGCACTTGAGCGGCGCGTCAATAATGGTGGTGAAGAACGCATCGTTCTTGACCGGATGAATGAGGTCGAAGTGTTCTTCCATCCGCTCCATGGACGAGCACGCCTCGGCGCCGAACAGGGCGGTCAGGTAGTTGTATCCGCCCTCAATGGCGCGCTCCAGGATGGAGCGGACATACGGGCAGTTGTGGACGGTCATGTAGTAGTTGGCAATGTCGGTCGACACGCAGTGCGGTGCCCGCAGGCGGGTCGAAAAGCACCCCGGCAAATTCAGCAGGGTTTCCGGAATGTAATAACAGTTGTAGCCGAGGGCCAGGTCCCCGTCCGAGACCGCCTTTGCCACAAGCTCGTTATTCGCCTCATCCAGAAGGTTTTCAAAGTAAATGAGATGCTTCAAATCGAGCATAGGATCCCTCCCCAAAGATTTCCTGTTTGAACAACAGTTTAAACTTAACAATTTAAAGATAATCAGTTTCCCGCCGAAAAAACAGTACAAAAACGAAAAAATGTCCATGTTTTAAGGCGGGTTCCTGGCAAAATGTCCGTCGTGAGCGCCTGGACCGGCCCGAATGAACAGTCCCGGGGCTGTCTGTTCGTTTTTCCGAACACACAAAATGCGCCCGGACCGGCGGAAGTATTCCGGAACTCTGACAGGGTTTTATCAAAATAGAATAGATGCAATAATAATTTTGCGGCAAAGTGCAATTTTATGGTTCGTTTGACAAAAAACTGGACAAAATCCAAAATTTGTACTTTATTTAGGTTGTTAATTTAATTACAATATAACTGACTTTATAATTGACTTTGGGAAGAGGGGTCCCGCAAGGGAAATGCGGGTCCGGTTTTTTTGGGAAAGGTTCATTCGCATGGGAAGGCAGGCAGAACGTACAAAGCGCCGGATTGTTTCCGCGTTTACGGATCTGATCAATGAAAAAAAGGATGTTTCAAAAATATCTGTCCGATCAATTATTGACCGGGCGGATATTTCACGTTCTACCTTCTACACGTACTATGACGGCGTGGACGACCTCTCCGAATCCGTAGCCAAAATGTTCGGCAACGACATCTGCGAACTCATCGGCCAGGCCGGCATCAGCCTCCAGCTGGATGTGGACTACGAAGACATCTACTACCGCATCCTGAAATACATCAAGGACCGGGAGCAGCTGGCCAAAGTCATTCTCCTCAACTACTCCAACTCCAACGTCACCGAGGCCATTTCCCGGCCCATGCGGGACCTGCTGGCGGAGTACTACAAGAACAGTCACCCGGAGGCCGACGACATGGTCTGCCAGAACGCGGCCATCTTCTGGACCTACGGCATTTACGGCCTGGCCCGGGACTGGGTGGCAAGGGACTGCAAGCCGGAACCGAACGTGAAGGCGCGCATTCTGAACAAGTCTATTGGAATCAGTCCGAAATTCAAGACTGATTTTTGAAAATAGTGTATTAAGGGAAACCCGGACGGAGCGGTCTTCCTTCCATTCCGGATGTTCGGCAATCCGGAATGGGCGGGAAGCGTTCTGTCGGGTACGGGGATTCTGCTTTACTAAAAAGTGAGGTGTATGTATGAGAGATCTCAAAAACCTGATCTATTTTGAGGGCCTTCTGGACAACCCGGACAATGAGCTTGTCAAGAAGGCATCGGAAGACGGGAGAAAAGCACTGGGTTATACCTGCTTTTACATTCCGGAAGTCCTCCTCAATTTAGACAACTGCTTCTCAGTCCGTCTGAGAGCGCCCAATGTCGGGTCCATTGATATTGCTACGTATTACATGTCCAACTATACGTGCGAATTCTGCCGGACCATTTTGGAAGATGCCATTGAAGGCGGCTTCCAGTTCCTGGACGCACTGGCGGAGCCGGATGCCTGCTCTGCCATGAACCGTCTCGCTGAGCACTTTGAACTGCTCAAAGTCAACGACAAGCCGGATTTCTTCGTTACGCACCTGGAGGTGCCGTATAAGATTGAGGACTACACGCTTGACATGTACGAGACCCAGGTCCAGATCCACCTGCTGGACGAGCTTCAGAAACGCTTCGGCACGGACATTTCGGATGCATCCATCCGGAAGGCTGTGGATGAGCACAATGAAGTTTGCCGCATCATGACCGAGCTCAGTGACATGCGGAAACTGCCGAACCCGCCCATTACCGGTTATGAGTATTTCGTTATCAACCTTTGCACCTACTGCTGCCCGAAAGACCTTCTTCTGCCGAAGCTTCGTGAGACGCTGGAAGAAGTCCGGAACCGCAAGACGGATCCGAAGCCGTGGTACCGTGCACGCGTCGAAGTCGTCGGTTCCGAAATTGACGACCTTGACCTCATCAAGATGCTGGAAGATGCCGGCGCCTTCGTCGTAGCAGACCGTTTCTGCTTCGGTACGTTCCCGGGCCGTCAGGAAATTGAACTGACGGACGACAAACCGGCTCTGGCACAGATTATTGAGAAGTATCTGGTTGAGTCCGAATGTGCCCGCTGGATGAGTCAGGAAAAAATCCAGCAGCGCCACGACACGGTCGACCAGCTTGCCAAAGACTTCAACGCCGACGGCATTATTTACGAGCAGATGAAGTACTGTGACTTCTGGGCATTTGAGCGCACCATGGCCTCGTTCGTACTCCATGAAGAGTATGGCTGGCCGGTCCTCTCCATTGACCGCAGTTACCGCGTCCGCGGTTCCGGTCAGCTCAGAACCCGGTTCCAGGCATTCGTGGAGGCACTGGAAATTAAAAAGATCCGTGCCGCCGCTGAGGAAGGAGGTGCCAGTGCATGAGCAAGAAGATTAAGTACCCGAACCCGAAATGGTTCAAGATGAAAGACAACATCAACTGGCAGCTTCAGAAAGAGAATGTCAAGGAAATCTACGGCATTGCCAAAGACATCCTGACCGACTATGACTGGGGCCAGACCTGGAAAAACCGCGTAGCCGACTACGAGGCATTCCGGGACCGCGCCGTGGATGAGGCCAAATACTTCGCCGCCCTCGACTGGGCCGGCAAGAAGGACATCATCCTCAACGGTGAGGAACGCCTTGGTAAACTGTACCGCAACGGCCAGATGGCCTTCACCCGCCGTGAGTGGCGCGGCATTAAAGACACCGCGTACGACTTCTGGGAGTGGGCCCGCATGTGGGGCATGTTCCTGACCACGTTCGGCAAGGACCTCGTCCCGGCCCTCAACGGTGTTCTGGTTTACCGCTGGATGGTTTCGTACTTCTGTGCACACTCCTTCATGGATAAGCTGACCATGGGTCTTCACGGCTCGCAGCTGCGCATGCACCACGAACTCATCTACTCCATTTTCCGTTACGTTGCGGAAAACCTGGTCATCCTGCTGAAAGCGGATGAAAAGGACGGTAACTGTAAGGAACTCTCCGACAAACTGGTTCTGTTCGACGAAATGACCATGGGCCAGATTATTACCGGTTTCCCGGATGCGGTCGGTGTTCCGTATCAGCTGCTTCCGGTCTTCCTGGTCTCCGAAATGGACCAGCTGGCCTGCGAACCGTACATTGACGCCATTGAAGAGTTCGGCCTTCCGGCAGATACCTGCCCGGTTCCGACCTCCGAGTGCGGCGCTGTTGTACTGGATGCCCTTCCGCACTGCGGCGCATGCTTCATTTCGAGCTCCATGCCGTGTGACGGTTCCGTTATGGCATCCGAATTCACAAGCTACCGTTATAAAGACCTTCCGACCTACCACCTGAGTTTCCCGGTCCGTTACGACGACGAGTCCTCCATGAACATGGCTGTTCAGGAGGTCAGGGGCGCCATCAAGTTCATTGAAGAGTGCACCAATACCAAGTGGAGCTGGGACGCTTACTACACCTGCATGAACCGCTTCAATCAGGAGACGGATTACGAGCTGCAGAAGTGGGAAGTCAACCAGACCGACACGCCGGCACTCATTGGCCCGGCCTATGAGCTGTTCCGTAAGTGGCACTACGAAATGGACGGCGGCGCAGACCCGCGTGTCATTCCGTCCATGGAAAAGGTCAACAACATTATGATGAAGGCCTACGAGAACAAGGAGCCGGCATGGACTCGCGGCAAGATGAAACACAGAGCCATTGTGTGGAGCTGCCCGCCCCATTACTTCTCCAACTTCTCGAACTGGCTGGCCAACTGCTGGGGCGTCGACGTTGTGGTCGAAATGGAAAGTCTCAACTTTACCAAACACCTCAACACAACCGACGAGCAGTTAGCACTTGAAGATATGTCCCGTCTGTATGAGCGTATGGTCATGCGCCGCCACACCAACGGCGGTTACGACCACGTTCTGACCGAACTCTGGAGACAGTGTGAAATCTGGAATGTCCAGATCGTCATCATGTACCAGCACGTTGCATGTAAGAACATGTCCACACTGCAGGGTATGTTTGACGACCAGGCCCGTGAGCGCGGCATCAAGCTCATCTGGGTCGAGCACGACCTGATGGACCCGCGGACCGTTTCCAGAAAAGACATGCGTTCGAAAGTCAACGAATTTATGTACACCGTCATGGGCGAAGAACCGTGTGACCCGACGCTCATTGATTATAACGACGATACGACCTGGTAATAATTTTTGGAGGTAAAAGATTATGAAATATTTTGGCGGATGCGACGTAGGATCCACCTACACGAAAGCAGTTATCCTTGATGAGACCGGCAAGATTGTTGCCGACACCACGATCAAGAGCAAAATTCAGGCAGAAGAGTCCGCACGGCTCGCCATGAAAGACGTTATTGCAAAGGTTCCGGAACTGAATTCCGAAGAAGATCTTGCGTATCTCATCGGTACCGGCTACGGCCGTAACAAGGTTCCGTTTGCAGACGAGAACATCTCGGAAATTTCCTGCCACGCCATGGGCGTTCACATTACGAACCCCGACGTCAAAGCCATTATTGACATCGGCGGCCAGGACGTTAAGGGCATTGCCATTGACAAGGACGGCACCGTCCAGAACTTCGCCATGAACGACAAGTGTGCAGCCGGTACCGGCCGTTTCTTCGAAGCCATGGCCCGTTCCTTTGAAATGACTCTTCCGGAGTTCTCCAAACTCTCGCTGACTGCAAAGAACGTCATCCCCATTACTGCTCAGTGCACCGTTTTCGCAGAATCCGAAGTTATTACCCTGGTCGGAGAAGGCAAACCCATGGATGAAATTGCAGCCGGTGTTGAAATGTCCATTGCAAAGCGCTGCTTCGTTATGGCGAAGAAAGCCGGTGCTACCGACTCCATTACCCTGACCGGCGGATGTGCCAAGAACGACGGTCTGAAACAGGCCATTGAGCAGGTTCTGAAACTCAAAGTTGTTGAGCTGAAGACTGACCCGCAGCTGATGGGCGCTCTCGGTGCTGCTGAATATGCACGCCAGAAAGGTCTTGCCGGCGCTGCTGCCTAAATAGGAGGAGTCCAACATGAAAGGTCTGTTAAAGTTCCTTTTGAAGACGGCTAAGATCCTGTGTTATGTAATCCTGGTTCTGTTCGTTGTCTACTTCTGGAATTTGGATCAGAAGCTGATGGCATGGCTTTACAAAGTCGTCCATACCATTTTCGACCAGAAGAAGGTTGAAAAGA
>ONLO01000199.1 GCA_900318715.1 uncultured Eubacteriales bacterium
CGTGCGGTAAATGGGGTACTTTGCGGACTTCACGTTGACCAGGCCGTCGTTCATGAACCAGGAGGAATCCACCGTGTACGGGGTCACCGTCACGGTCTTCTTCGCACTGCCATAATACATGGGGTAGGACGAGGGGGTGGTGAACGCATACCGGCCAATGTTCCGAGCCGTGCGCTGCATGAACACCAGGGTACCCGCTTTCGGCACCGCAACGCCGCCGGACATGGCCGTGGTGCAACAGTTGTACGAAATGTAGTAGACGCCCGGCACCATCTGGAACTCGCGGTTTAAGTCGAACGCCCGGTTTAAGTGCATGTCCGCGTAGCAGCTGTCGTTGTGGTCCATGAAGTCCGTCTCGGTGAGAATGCGAGTGAGCGCCTGCACCGGCGTTTCGCCGTCCTTGCGGCAAATGCCGAAGTGCTCCAGCTGGAAGTCATGGAACAGCTGCGCGTTGACCGACCCGAGGAGGTCCGCTCCGAAGACCGGTAAATCGCCAAGGAGGAACGCGTCCAGGTTCCCTTCGGGCATATCCGACTGCGTACTGCCGTTGATGGGCGATGCAACGGTCGTCACAGAAGCCACATACCCGCCTTTGCCGCCCGTGAACAGCGGTGACACCTTCGTACCGTTCTTCTTACAGGCTGCCACTTCTTCGGCGCTGCCATCGGCAAGAAGGTCGAGCAGCCGGCGAATGGTCGTGCCGCCGAAGCTGTGCCCGACCAGGTTGAGCTTGTTGTTCGAGCTCCACTTGAAGTTCGGAATGAGCGCCTTGCCTTTGTAGCTCCTGCCGTAGCGCTCATGCCCGCATTTGGCCGAGTGCGCAGCGCCATAGTCCACGCGCGTGCCCGTAATCTGGGCATACAGCTCGCACGCGCGGTCCCAGGAACTGGAAATGGGCCCGACGGACGCGCCGTACACGTCGTATCCCTGGCGGGTCAGGTCATCCAGAATGCTGCCGGTCCCGGCGCCCCAGTAGTCCACCACGTTGCTGAGGTAGCCGTAGGAGCCCCAGCCCAGCATGCCGTGAACGAACACGGTCTTGTATTTCGTCATGCGCTGCGTTCCCGCCGCAGCCGCCGGCAGGACCAGCACGCTGCAGAGGAGCACCGCAGAGACCAGCACGGCCCATGCACGTTTCCAAAGATTCATATCATTTCCTCCTGTTCGGTTCATCCCTCCGGATGTTCCGGCAATCATAATACATCCATTTTCCACCAGCGGAGTTATTCTGTCAATAAACACAAGGTTGACGCCTTTTTAATTTACTGGGATAATCATATAGGTGATTTTAAATGAGAACGGAAACGACCTGTGTTTTACTCGTCACATACAACCGAAGCCATCTGCTTCTGCCGCTGCTGGACCAGCTGAAGAAGCAGACGAAGCCCGTGAACGGCATCCTCATTGTGGACAATGCCGCCACGGACGGTACGCCGGAAAAACTGAAGGACCATGGGGTCATTCAGGACTGGCAGGAGGACCGGCTGGTGCAGTCGGACTGGGGCGGCGTGAACGTTTATTACTTCCGCAGCCCGGTCAACACCGGCGGCTCCGGCGGCTTTGCCAAGGCCTTTGAACTCGTGCAGCAGCTGGACTACGACCTGGTCTGGGCCATGGACGACGACGTCTTCCCGGCGGATGACTGCCTGGAACAGCTGGCAGGCCGCCTGACGCCGGACGTCCAGGTCTGCGTCCCGAGCCGGGACGACGGCAACTGGGAAGACACGGCCATTACGGCTTATAATCTGACCAATCCGTTCCTGTTCACATTGGCGCAGATCAAGACGCTGGTCTGGACCCGGGACCTTACGACGGACACGGTCGAGGTTGCCGACATGGTCTTTGAGGGGCCTCTCATGACTATGGATGTCCTGAAGAAAACCGGCGTTCCTAACAAAGACTATTTCATCAAATATGACGACACGGACTACGCGCACCGGCTGCGGGAGCACACCCGCATTCTGTACGTAAAAAACGCCATCCTGCACAAGAAGATCATTCCGTCGCAGGACGACATGTCCGCCTGGAACTGGAGCCACTACTATCTGCTCCGGAACCAGTTCGTCTTTGACCGGACCTACGGCAAAAACCTTGCGGTCAAATATTTCCGTCCCGTCTGGAGCGTTCTCGTACGGTCGGCGGTGGCGGTCATCCGGAAGAGGCCGTATCGCATCAAGTTACTCGTTATGGCCTACAAAGACGCCCTCCTCGGGCACATGGGAAAGACCCTGGCCCCGGGCACGGACATTACGAAACTGTAAGAGAGGGAGCATTACGTTGGCGAATCCAGTCATTTCGGTCATTGTACCGGTCTATAATCTGGCGGACCCGGTGGCAGCGTGCCTCCGGTCGCTTCTGGTGCAGTCGTTCCGGGACTTTGAACTCATTGCCATGGATGACGGCTCCACGGACGGCAGCCTGGCCGTGCTGCAGGCGCTGGCCGAAGAGGATGCCCGGATCCGGGTGCTCCATCAGGAGAACCAGGGGGTCAGCATGGCGCGGAACAATGCGCTTGCAGAGGCCTGCGGAAACTGGATCGTTTTTGTGGATGCCGACGACACCGTGGCGGAAGACTACCTGCAGGCCCTGTGGTCTCTGGTGGAAGACGGCCAGGCGGACTGGGGCATTCTGAACGTCGGGACCAAAGAGGAGAACCCCGGCATTGTCTGGGACTCGCGGGTCGTGGATTACACCGGACAGGATCTGGTGGACGAAATGCTCCGGGTCGCCGGCACGTTCCAGACGTACAACTGGAATAAAATTTTCAAGAAAAGCATTCTGGATGCGGCGGGAATCCGGTTTCTGCCGGGGAACGCATTCGGCGAAGATTACCTGTTCGTCTATGAGTACGCCTGCCGCGCTGCGCATGCCCGGCTGCTCATGTCTCCGCCGGACCGGTATTATTACTATGATGTCCGCGAGGGCAGCCTGTCCCACCACTTCAGCTCCCGGAAATGCCTGGACGCTATGGTCATTTCCGAGAAACTGCTGGAGGTCAACGGCCGCTTTTCCAATATGAATGAGAAGGCGCTGACCTATGTCCGGTGGCGGCATGCCATTTATGCCATGCGGTATCTGGAAACACTGTATACGGAAACGCGGCATCTGGACCGGAAGCTCATCCGGGCTACGCTGAAAAAAGTGGTCCCGAACCTCCGGCTACTGTCCAGGGTGGACCAGCTGCGGTTTGTCCTGCTGGCCGTTGTTCCAAGACCATTTCTTGAGTATTACCGGCTGCGGAAACTCCGTCAGCTGAAGAAAGGCGTTTATTGAAAGGAGGTCCGGAACCCATGCCCTATGATCCTATTGAAGAACTCCAGCTGGAAGAAATTCTGACCCCGGACCCTGACGAATACCTCGGCGAGGCCGAGGGCGCCGACGCGGCCGAAGCAGCCGAAACGGCGGAAGCAGCCGAAGCCGGCGACGTGACGAAATCCGTCGATGCAGCGGAACCGGAGCCCGAAGTGCCGCTGAAGGACGCCATCAGCGAATACGTTCCCGAAGAGGAAACGGTGCCGTTCGTTCCGGTCACCGAACTGGAACGGGAAGAGGACGAGTTCTACGACGAAGACGAAGAAGACGACGAGTACGGGAACCCGGAGGACGAAGCCGAAGAGGATTCTTCCAAACCTCATTTCTACCAGTCTCCCTGGTTCTGGATGTTCATTCTGGCGGCGGCCGTAGCGCTTTATCTCGGCCGCAACTACGTCTTCCCGGGACAGAATGCTCCTGCCACAACGACCACGGGGACGGAAGTGGTTACGAGCATTGCTACATCGCTCAAGGTGTACGAGGAAAAGGATGTCAAGCTGATCAACGAAGCGGGTGTTCTGCGTGCGCAGGTGGACGGTGTCAACATCAACTACACCGGTCTCGTGGAGCACGAAGGGGAAACCCTGTACATTAAAAACGGCGTGTTCAACAAGGAGTATACGGGCGTGGTCTTCCGGGACAGCGAACTCATTCCGGTGAAAGAGGGCCGCGTGCCCAAGGAGTACACGGGTCTCATGCAGCTCGGCAGCGGCATCTACTACGTGGACTCCGGCGTCGTGTCCTCGGAATTCTCCGGCACGGCCAGCAACGACGACGGCGTCTGGTACGTCCGCGAAGGCGCGGTGGACCTGACCTTCAACGGCATTGCCACCTGGAAGAACCAGCAGTGCGTCTTCACCAACGGCAAATGGGACACAGGGCTCAATGGCCTGCTGCAGGTGGCGGACGGCTGGTACTGCCTGGACAACGGCGTGGTGGACACCGGCTTCAACGGCCTGGCCCGCAACTCCGGCGGCATCTGGTACGTGGAGCGCGGCAAAGTCGACTTCAGCTACACCGGCACCTACGTGGACGACAACGGCTTCATCTACGACGTCA
>ONLO01000051.1 GCA_900318715.1 uncultured Eubacteriales bacterium
ACAAAGCCGGAACAGTCCAGACCGGCAATTTTGTCCCGGCTCAGTTTGACCGGGGTGCTTCCGCCGTAGATGTCGTAGCCGTAGCCGGGCGAGCGGTACGGAATGCCCAGATAAGCGGCGCCGGCCTTCACAATGGCCGGGAGCGTCAGCAACGCGTTCGGGTTGACCGTGGCCGTGGCCTCCGGCGGAATGTAAGACACCGGAATTTCCGCCTTTCCGTTGCGGATGGTGTAGGTCCGGCCGTTCCAGGTGTACCGCCCGTTGTACGAGAAGTCCACCTTGCCGTTTTTCAGATACCAGGTGCCGGCGTCGTTGGAAGCCAGCCCGTTGAAGCTGAAGTTGACTTTTCCGTGTTCAATGCGCCACCAGCCGGCCTCGTTGTACTGGACGCCGGTGTAGTCAAAGTCCACTTTGCCGTTTTTGCAGTACCACCAGCCGGCGGCATTGTACCAGACGCCGGTGTAGTGGAAGTCGACCTGTCCGTTGTGGCACTTCCACCAGCCCGCGTCGTTGTGTTCAATGGAGTTGCAGGAAAAGTCCACTTTTCCGTCCACAATGCGCCACCAGCCGGCGTCGTTCGGCTGGATGCCGGTGTACCCGAAGTCCACCAGGCCGTTTCTGCAGTACCACCAGCCGGCGTCATTGTGCGCCACGCCGGTGTAGTCCACGGGTTCGTCCCCGTAACAGGTGCGCCATTCGTAGTTCCGGTACTGCACCGTCAGGCCGACGGCGGAGGTCACTTTACGGTAAGAGGCCGCCCGTGCCGGAACCGCTGTTCCGACCGTCAAAAAAACAAGAACGGCCGCCAAGGCAGCCAGTACTTGTCCCATATGACGTTGAAATACGGAGTTCCTCAGATTTGTCAAAGCGCTGCATCCTTTCTCAGTCCGTAATGAAGCCCTTTTCCAGAAGGAAGTTGCGTGCGTTCGTCAGGATGGTCCGGTCGTTGTCGAACTTCATGCGGTCCATGCAGACGTCATAGGACAGCCAGGCATAGTCCTCGAGTTCTGACTCCTGAATAATGGTGTTGGTGTCTTTGGTGGATGCCACGAACAGGATGACCGACTTGGAAATCCGGTTCTGGATCATGTACTGGGAGGTCTCCCGGAAGCCCGGAATAATTTTGATGTGGAGCCCGGTCTCTTCCAGCACTTCCCGCTTGGCGGTCTGCTCGTAGGTCTCCCCCATTTCCACATGGCCCTTCGGGAAGCTCCAGTGGGTACTCCGGTTGTTCTTGATGACCAGGTACCGGTACTCGTCCCCTATTTTGCGGAAGACGATGGCTCCGCACGAACACTCGTAGTAGCAGCGGATGTTTTCCGGTTCGAAAAACGCCAGCGCGCGCTGGATGTCGTTGACAATGTACTTTTTGCTCCGCGGCGCCACCACGTAGTAAAGTTTGCGGTTCTTTTCAAAACTGGCAACCACACGGCCGTCGAATGTTTCCACCGGGTGGTTGATGCCCAGAACAAAGGCTCTGAGCTTCTCTCGTTTGCGGGACGTGACGTAATCGATTTCTCCAAAATTAAGATGATAGGTAATGCCTGTCGCGGTGTCTTTGGTAAAAATCGGAGTCGTCACTTTTACCCTGACATATTTGCCGAGCATAATTTCTCCTCCGATTGGACGCTACGCGCCCGGATGACTTGGAGACATTATACTCTATTTATATAACCTATTCAAGGTGAAATACCGTTGTATTTCCGCGGTCTTTATGTTATCATCAAAAGCCGAATCGACAAGAAAAGTTTTACGAAAGGAGACGGTTCCATGCCCCGCAGAAACCCGCGGAACACCCTGCGTTCCCTCTACCGGCACTCGTTCGCGCTGGACCCGGCGGCGGATGCGGAGTTCTACCGTATTGTGCTGCCGCTCCTGCGGGAGCCGGGCATCCAGAACCTGGACGCGTACATCCAGCACAGCGACATTACCCTGCTGCACCACGTCATCAGCGTCTCCTATCTTACCTACCGCGCCTGCAAACGGCTGGGGCTCAACTACGAGGCCGGCGCACGAGCCGGTATCCTGCACGACTTCGTCACCTATGACTGGCACGACCCGGACCCGAGCCACCGGCTCCACGGCTTCCGGCACCCGTACTTTGCATTGGCCAACGCCAAAGCCATTACCGCGCTCTCGGCCGTGGAGGAGAATGCCATTGTCCGGCACATGTGGCCGCTGACTCCCATTCCGCCCCGCTACAAGGAGGCCTGGGTCTTAACGCTCGTGGACAAGTACTGCGCCACCAAAGAGACGCTTCGAAAATACCAGAAACACCCGGAGGACCTTGTGTCATGACCGCTTTCAGACTGTTTGAGGACTACTTCCTGCTCTTCCTCTTTTACTCCTTCGTCGGCTGGATCGGCGAATCCATCTACTGCTCGTCCGGCGAATTCCGGCGGGCCCGGAAGACCGACCCGGGCGCCCGCTTCCGCTTCATCAACCGCGGCTTCTTAAGCGGTCCGCTCGTTCCGCTGTACGGCTTCGGCGGGCTCATCCTGACCCTCTGCCTGTGGCCGCTGCGGGAGCACCTTGTCCTGGTGTTCCTGGTCGGTGTTTTCCTGCTGGACTCGCTGGAGTTCCTCACAAGTTACCTCATGGAAAAGCTCTTCCATGCACGCTGGTGGGACTATACCGGAAGGTTCGGCAACATCCAGGGCCGCATTGACGCGCTGCACTCCCTGTATTGGGGCCTCGGCGCCGTTCTCTATGTGCTGTTCATCTACCCGCCGGTCCGCAGGCTGATGGCCCAGCTGGACCGCCTGCCGCCGCTGGCCAAGCCGGCGCTGTTCGGCTTCCTGTTCGGCCTGTTCGTGTTCGACCTCGTCCGCACGGTCATTACCACCATTGACCTGGTCAAATTCCGCAGCCGCCTGGAAAAACTCCAGAACGCGCTGCAGGGGCTCTCCCCCGAAGATCTGCTGGAAACCGGCAGCGAACGCCTGCGCGCCACTTCGCTGGTGCAGGACGCCGAAGAGGTCCTGAAGGCCGGACGGATCCGCGCCCGCTGGGTCCGCCGCCGCACCCGGCACATCCTGAGCAGCTACCCCTTCATCCGGGACACGCTGGCCGGCAGCGTCCGGGACGTTCTCAGCCACCCGGCCCCGGCTGCCATCCGGCAGACGTTCGACTTCCTCTCCATGGAAATCTCGGCCTTTGCCCGGGACGACAAATACGAAATGCTGTGACCCGTTACGGTCCTGACAGAAAAAACGCTCCGCATCTGCGGAGCGTTTCTTGTTATGCGGATTTCGTCAGGTTCATGAAGATGTCCGGGTCCTTCTTCTGCTGGCTGCGCAGCCAGTAGCCGGCAATGAGGGACGACAGCATGGTCGTCAGAATGAGGACGGTGAAGAACTCAAGGCTGATGATGTCGTACGAGTACGCCACCGTGGCCAGGACAATGCCGGGGCCGCCGCGGGCGTTCATGGTAATGGCAAAGTTGATCTTCGACGCCCGGTTGAGGTCCGAAAACTGCACCATCAGGAGAGTGCCGACGGCTTCCAGGAGGAATGCCATAACGAAGAAGAGCGCGAATCGCACAAAGGAGAAGTTGTTCAGCAGGTTGAGCTGGATGCCGACCAGGGCGAAGTAGATGGGAATGAAGAACGAGAACGCAAAGTTCCCGAGCGAATCCATCAGGCCGCGGACCTTCCCGTCCACACCGGCCAGCGCCTTGACGACGTAACCGGTCAGGAAGGCGGCGTACATAATGTTGATGCCCACCTTGTAGAGCCCGGCGCAGACCAGCAGCAGGATGACGAAGCTCACCGAGTAGAAGTGCAGCGGCTTAATGGCCATCTTCAGCGGATGCGCGCGGTCGGACACGACCTTGACCAGAACGAACAGGCCGAGCGTGACGGCCACGACAATGAGCATTTCCAGCAGCCGGACCTCGCCGGTGACGGCAATGCGGGTGGCGGCGTTGAGCAGGATCCAGAGGACCAGGTCCTGCAGCGTGGAGGCCGTCAGCACCGTGTTGGAAAAGCGGGTATTCATAATGCCCATGTCAAAAAAGATCTTCGAGATGACCGGAATGGACGTAATGGCCACGCCGATGGTGAAGACCAGCCCGAAGGCCACCGGGTTCTGAATGCCGCCGATGAACGCCGGCCGGAACAGCTTGATGAACGGGACGGCGCCGGCCATGGGCAGGATGGTGGCACCAATGAAGATGAGCGAGATGGTCCGGCTGTTCTTCCGGTCCACTTCAATTTTGGTGTTGTAGCCGGAGAGGAACATCAGGAAGATGAGGCCCAGCTGGTAGAAGATGTTGAGGACCTTTCCCTCCTCCGGATAGGCCTGAAAGACGGTTCCCATGGCAGCCGGGAAGAAATGGGACAAAAACGTGCCGCCGAACAGAAGACCGCCGAGGATCTCGCCGACCACGCGGGGCGCCTTGAACCGTTCGAACAGCGTGCCGGCCAGATAGGCGCCGGCCAAAAGCAGGGCCAGGGCCACCAGCGTCATAATGATTTCCTGTTCGGACAGGGTTTTCAGATGCATGGTTCCAACTCCTTTTCCATCAGCACGTAGCGGGCCGTGTGGGTCGTCAGTTCCCGGAAGAACACGGACGATGAGTTTCCTTCGTGGATGAGCGCTGCAATGCTGGAGGACTGCTTGCGCTCGCCGGTTGCCCGGCTGGTCTCTGCAAAGGCGCCGCCGAGTCCGCGGTGTTCCGGGTCTGCCCCGAGGTAGAGAACGACGTACTCCTTGCAGCCGTTCCGGATGCGCAGGATTTTCGGCAGGTCCCGCACGCGGATGTCGCCCGTGACCAGGGTGCCGTAGTTCGGCACACAGATGAAGAAGCCGGCCAGTTTTCCGTCCTTGTAGCCGAGGAGGACCGACTCATAGTCCAGCACGTACCGGAGGGAACTGTAGAGCGCCACAAACTGTTCTTCGGAAATGGGCTTGAACGCCGGGAACGACGCGTACAGGCGGACAATCATGTGGTAGATGTCCCGCAGGTCGTCCGGGAAGGAGGAAAACGTGGGCGTGCGGATCTCGTAGCCGCGGTCCAGCATCCGCTGCAGCCGTTTTTTCCAGATGCCGGACGGGTCCGACGGGGTGACCGCCCGGTGGTAGTCCGAGAAATACCGTTCCGTCACCCGGAAGCCATAGTCTTCCCAGTAGGATTCGTAGTAGTCCAGGTTGTTGGGTTCGGCGGTGAAGTGTTCGTTGAAGTTGCAGGTCTTGAACCGGTAGCCGACCCAGAACGAGGCGTTCATGGGGCCCACCAGTTTGGTCTTGCCGTCGGCGCGGACCCGCTCCTCCGCGGCGGCCAGCAGGGTCCGGCAGGCGGACTGGTTGGGCGCACACTCGAAGAAGCCGAGGTAAGCGGCCGGGTCATCCGGGTAGTAGGTCAGCATGCAGCGGGCCAGCGGTTCCCGTTTGGCCGGGTTGGCCGCGGACGGCGTCACCAGCACGAACGGAATACAGGTAATATCCGGCGACAGCGGATGGGTCCCGCGCAGGAGCGCCCGCTCCGCCTTCGTGTCCTGCGTGCGGTGTTCCGGTGCATACAGGAGTTTCGGCAGTTTCAGGAAGTACGGCTCCAGGCGGTCCAGATCCGGAAGGGTCAGCACCTCATAGGAGACGTCGGGGTTTCCGGCATCAAAGTTCTTGTAGGTCAATGGCTTCATGCAGTCTCCTCCTCCGACAGGATGCGGACGGTGCCGGTGCCGGCATCCACGTCCAGCAGCATGCCGGTCCGGATGCGGCGCACGGCGTCTTTCACGCCGACGACCGCCGGTTTCCCGAGTTCCCGGGTAATAATGGCCGTATGGCTGAGCAGCGACCCCTTCTCCGCCACAATGCCGGACGCGTTCTGGATGAGGAACACCCAGCCAGGGTCGGTGCTGTGCGTGACCAGGATCTTCCCGGCGGCGTTCAGGGTCAGGTCCGGCGTCTCCACGACGAGAGCCTCTCCCCGGGCACGGCCGGCCGAGACCCCGAGCCCGCGGAGTTCATTTCCGCGGAGCGTGTCTTCGGCGGTCAGGTTGCGGACCTGCTTGTCCCGGATGACTCCGTCATAGACGAGACGGCTGTACGCCGGCAGCTGCGCAAACTGCGCGTACTGCTCTTTGCGGCTGCGGACCCGCTCCCGGAACGACGGCTCCGGCAGAGGGGCACCGGCGCCGGACGCGGCAAAGTCCCGGAGTTCCGGGATGGTCAGATAAAAGACGTCCATGGGGTCGTCCAGAAGGTCCAGTTCCCGGAGCGCCTTGCCGGCCTCCGTGAAGATGGTGCGGCCGATGCCGTAGATCCGCGTCCGGTTCAGCCGGGAAATTTCCCGGTTGCGGATGCTGATTTTGGCGCGGCGGACAAACGGGTTGCGTTCCCGGTCCTCCGCGGCTGGAGCCGGCGCCGGCAGGGCTTCCGCGTTCTGATCCAGCTGCTGCCGGATGTAGTCGTCCACCAGCTGCGGATCCGTGCGGTAGGTGCGGGTCTCCAGTTTGAGTTCCCCGAGGCACCGGTCCCCGTACTCGTCAATATAGGCGGCCTTCGCGGATGCATACGCCGCACTGTCCATCCCCTTCTCCCGGGCGGTCTGTGCCAGCGCCTGCATGGCGCGGGCCGGGCGCATGCTCTCGAGGTCGGAGAGGTTGGACAGACGGTCCTTTCCCCGTTTGCCGGACAGAGCGGTAAACAGGAAGGCGTCCATGTCGTTGGTCAGGGTAATGTCCCAGCGGGGAATGATATCCGCCTTGAGACGCTGGTATTTGTCCAGGAGCCGCGCCAGTTTTTCGCGCTGGGAGGCGGCGTCCGGCGGCGCCTGGGTCAGCCGGTCCAGGTCGTCCCGCAGACCGGCGGAATAGGCGTCGTAGAACTGACTCAGCTTGTCCATTTCCTGCGGGGTCGTCCGCAGGGAGTACAGGACGTTCTTCAGCATGGCCAGTTTGACGGAGCGCTTCACCGGGCTGCCGGCATCCACCTGCTTGTTCTCCACGCCGAGCATTTCCTGCCAGATGGCAATGAACCGGTCGGAGAACGGCAGAAGGTTCAGGACCCGGTACCAGGAGGTGATCCGGTAGTAGACGCGGCCGTTGGCCATGTCCACCATGTCCTTCAGGGCGTCGTCCATTTCGGCCACAACGGGGTTGTTTTTTGTGGAGCGATTCAGCAGCGCCTTGAAAATTTCATAGTAGATTTCCTTGGCAAAGCTTTGGGAGAGCGGCAGGGTCAAGCCCGGGTAGCTCTCCACAATGTTGCTGCTGTCGAGGATGACCGGGTCCTTCCCCGAGAGCGTCGTAACGGGACGCGCCTGCAACAGCCAGATGCGGTCTCCCGCAATGGCATACTCCAGATCCATGGGGCGGCCGTACAGGGCCTCCACCCGGCCGGCCAGTTCCACCAGCTTCTGCAGCTGGTCCCCCGTCAGGTGCGGGGCGGCTTCGCCGTCGGATTCGCTGTAGTACAGGGCGTCGTCCCGGTTGTAGTAGTACGTGGTCGTGTCGGCGCGGTCCTCCACCACCGCGCTGCCCAGCCCGGCGCCTGCCACAATGACCGTTTCATTGAGCAGACCCATGGGGTTGGCGGTGAACAGGACGCCGGCCAGGTCCGGCTGCACCATCTCCTGGATGATGACCGAACCCGCGGGGACCGTTCCGCCGGACGTGCCGTTCACGCCCATGGCGTTCCGGTACACTCCCACATTCTCTTTGTTCCGGCTCTGCAGGACCTTCTCCACGGCGGCCGGGACCTCGTCCCGGGGCACGTTCAGGAGCGTGTCGAACTGGCCGGCGAATGAGGAGCCGTCCGCGTCTTCCCCCGAAAAGGAAGAACGGACGGCAAACCGTTCCGCGGACGAGAAGCCCAGGTCCGTCTCCGCCGGATCCGAGACGATCCGGAAGTCCGGGACCGGGAACCCCGCGTCCCGCAGACGCAGTAAATTCTCAGCTTTCATCAAATCTTACCGAAGATGAGGAACGCCACAATGGTGAGGATCATGGTCGACTCCTGCAGGTACGTATAGATTTCCACTTTTGAGACAATGGTCCAGCGGGTCGGGTCCTTTTTGAACTGGATAAACTTCCAGGTCATCCAGGAGACGAGCAGGAACAGGACCGCCACGGAAATCTTGTTGAGGTTCCAGACCAGGATGAAGTTCGTAATAATGTCAATCCAGGTGACGAACAGAACAAAGTTCGTGGCTTTCTTGTAGCCGAAGAGCTTGGAATACGTCACGTAGTCCGTCTCGTCCTTCGGGGCGCGGATTTTCCGGGAGACCTCCCAGATGAGGGCCGGGAAGTACAGCGTGAACAGCGCGAGGATGTTGGTCAGCGTAATCCACTTGATGCCGTAGACCAGGACGACATAGGACAGCGTATAGAGGTTCATGACAATCTGGACCGGGTTATGGGTCAGCAGCGCCAATGGAAGCGAGTTCTGGATCTTATGCTTCTGGAAGAACCAGATGGCCATCAGGGACCCGTAGGTGTACAGGAACAGGCAGAACCAGCGGTTCGGCATGAAAATGAGGTTCAGGGTAAGCGGGACCGCAATCAGCGGGACGCAGAACCACTGCAGTTCCTTGCGGGAAATGCGTCCGGTCGGCAGAGCCCGGTCCGGGAACAGGACTTTGTCGGTCTCCTCGTCCTTGAGGTCGTCGGCAATGCGGAGCCACCAGAGGAAGCAGAAGAGCGTAAAGGCACCGAGCAGTTCCCGCCATCCGAAGACGGGACGGATCTGCGTCCAGGTCACGCCCTGGTTCAGGATGACAATGAAGTACAGCTCGAACCACATAATGGCGCCGACGAAGAAGCGCGGAATGATGGGGTACCGCTCCTTGAAGTAGTTGTTCAGTCGTTTCAAGTGTTCCATGTTTTTTCCTTTCTCATTTGCAATCCGAATCCGGCAGCCGCTTTCCCAGCGGCTCTCCGGGTTTCACTTTTATTTCACGGCCAAGCGCCGTCTCCCGCCACAGGTCGTCGTCAAACCGGACGTCCGGCCCGGTCAGGACCACAATGGTGGAGCCGCCAAACTCAAAAAAACCTTTTTCCGAAAGCGCCGTAAAGCGCCGGGCTCCGGGCAGCGGGTGGTTGACAATGTGCCCCACCAGCATGGCGCCGACCTCGGCCATAAGGACCGCTCCGAAATGGTCGGTCTTCAGGACGGAGACGTCCCTCGTGTTGCGGGCGTACACCCGGTACTTTGCCGCAATGGGCCGCACCGTGTGGAGCTGTCCCGGCAGATGCACCGAGGAGACGAGTTCCCCGTCGTCCGGATACAGGTACCGGTGGTAGTCGCTGACGGCCAGCCGGAACACCAGACAGGTGCCTCCGGCAAACACGGACAGGTCCGGACCGTCTCCGGTCCCGCGGTCCCCCGTCAACTCCGCCAGGGTGTAGACCGTTTCCTTGATGGGGACGGTCAGGTCCTCTTCAATGGCATAGAGCGACAGCCGGGCTTCCGCCACCGACGGGAAAACATCCGGGTCTTCCGGCGGAGAAAACGGCTCCGGAAACTGCCGCGTAAAGAAGTCGTTGAACGAACGGAAGTGCGTCCCGTCCCAGGCGGTCAGGTCCACCCCGTACTGTTCGGCAAACGGGATGACGTCCTTTGCCGAACGGGACGACTTCTGGTACCGGGCCCGCAGCCGTGAAAACCACGGGGCTGCCGCCACCGTCCGCAGAAGAATCCGTCCGGGAACGCTGCCGTACAGAAAACGAAGCAGTCCGCCGCCGTATTCCTGTTCCGTAAAATAAGTCCCGGTGCTGCGGTCGTAAATGGTCATGGCGTCAGGTCAGAAGCAGCGCCAGTCCGGCGGCAACGGCCAGCACCGAGAAAATGGCGTACCAGACCCCGGTGGGCTTGGGCACACGGACGTTCAGCACAAAGAGGAACGCCATAATGAGCATGGCAGCCGCCACAAACACGGGAGCGGCCGGCAGGGTGACCGCCTGGTTCACCACCCAGAGGATGGGCAACACCAGCGCCATATACGTGACCGGGACGCCCCGGAAATCGTTTGCCCCGCCGTCGGTCGTAATGTCGAACCAGCAGAGGCGCGTAATGCCGGCCAGCACAAAGAGGATGGCCACGGCCAGCGCCCAGGGGGCCTGTGTCAGGGTCAGCAGGAAAACGGCCGGGAAGATGACAAAGGATACCGTATCGGCAAACGAGTCAATCTGGATGCCGAATTTCTGTTCCGTCTCCGTCCGGTCAAACATCCGGGCCACACGTCCGTCGAACAGGTCGCAGATGCCGGACACAATCAGGAGCAGCATGGCCAGCCGCTGGTTGCCCTGCACGGCCATCCAGACGGCGGCCACGGCGCCGGCAATGCCCAGCCAGGTCACGCCGTTTGCCAGGGTCCAGACGCCCAGAAACAGTTTTTTCTTTTCATTTGCAGACATAAGTCTCCCCCTTTA
>ONLO01000091.1 GCA_900318715.1 uncultured Eubacteriales bacterium
ATAAAAAAATGGAGCGGATTACGGGGCTCGAACCCGCTACCTCCACCTTGGCAAGGTGGCGCTCTACCAGATGAGCTAAATCCGCATAATTGGTGCCTTCGGACGGAATCGAACCATCGACACGGGGATTTTCAGTCCCCTGCTCTACCAACTGAGCTACAAAGGCATATTGCAGTTTTTACTGAAAAACTGCTAAAAAGAATGGCGACCCGGAACGGGATCGAACCGTCGACCTCTAGCGTGACAGGCTAGCGTTCTAACCAGCTGAACTACCGGGCCATTTTCATTGGTGGGAGTAACAGGGCTCGAACCTGTGACCCCTTGCTTGTAAGGCAAGTGCTCTCCCAGCTGAGCTATACTCCCTTAAGGGACGCCGCCCTATTTGGCGACGTCCATTACTATACTATGAAACCGCCGTTCTGTCAAGAAAAAAACGGGAAATTCCTGAAGAATTATTGGCCGGCAGAATCGGCTGCAAGTTTGCGGATTTCGGCCGGTGTGAACCGGTAAATCCGGTGGCAAAACGTGCAGTTCACCGCCGTCTCCTCGTCCTCCGCCATCTTCCGCAGTTCTTCCTTGCCGAGGCTGATGAGCGCCCGCTCCACCCGCTCTTTTGTGCAGTTGCATTTGTAGGCGGTCTGCGTCCGATCCAGCACTTCCATGTCGAACTTCGGCAGAACCTTTCGGCAGATGTCTTCCGGGCTGAGTCCGTCGGCCAGCATGGCGGTGACGGAAGGCAGGCCCTGCAGGCCCGCTTCCACCGCATCAATGGTGGAGTCGTCGGCCGTCGGCAGGAGCTGGATGAGGAATCCGCCCGCTTTCAGGACCGCGCCGGTGTCCGGATCCACCAGAACCCCCAGTGCGCAGACGGTCGGAATCTGTTCGCTGATGGCATAGTAGCTGGTCATGTCCTCGGCCACTTCGCCGGAAACCAGCGGGACGGACCCTATGTACGGATCCTTGAGGCCCAGGTCCTTGTTGACCGTGAGCGTGCCGTCGGTGCCGATAATGCCGCCGACGTCCAGTTTGCCGTCTGCCCGGATGGGCAGGTCCGCAGACGGATGGGTCACGTAACCGCGCACGTTCCCCTCCGCATCCGAGACCGCCAGAACGGAGCCGGCGGGACCGCCGCCGTTCATCCGCAGGGTGACGGAGTCATCTTTTCCTTTGAGTGCAGCGCCCATAAAAGAGGCGGCTGTCAAAAGCCGCCCCAGTGCTGCAGAACATACTTTGCTGGTTCCATGGATCTGCCGGGCCTCTTCCGCAACGTCGGTCATGTCGGCCGCCATGCAGGTCAGGAGTCCGTCCGTGGAAATGCAGCGGATCAATTCTGCCATATTACTTTTGGTTCATCCTTCCGAAAACAATGTCATAACCGCCTTCTCCGTAACTCAGAGAGCGGTTGACGCGGGAAATGGTGGCCGTCGAAGCGCCGGTCAGGCGGACAATGTCACTGTAGACCTGTTTTTCCTTGAGCATTTTTGCCACAACGACCCGCTGGGAAATGGATTTCAGTTCATTGACTGTACAGAGGTCCGTAAAGAATTTGTAGCACTCTTCCCGGCTCTCGAGGTTCAGGATAGCGTCGAAGAGAAAATCCATGTTCTCGTCATTCAACTTTTCCGTCAATGTCGTTTACCTCCACAATAGAATAAACAGCTGTATACTTTCACGCTTTAGAACGTGAAACTGCTAATTCATTGTATCATTGGATATTAACAAAGTAAAGCGTTAAAAGTCCCAATTGCTCATTTTAATTTTTGGCGGCATCCGAAATGTACTTCCGGACCGTGTCGACGCCCTCGCCCTTCGTGGCCGAAAACGGGATGACCGCCAAGGGACCGTACGGCGACACCTCGTCCGTACGCGCCGCAAGACAGTTTTTATATTCCGTCTTGTTGAGCTTGTCGCTCTTGGTCAGGACCACCACGAACGGCGTGTTGGTCTGCTCCAGGAAGTCCAGCATCTGAAAGTCGTCCTGAGACGGCTTGTGCCGCATATCAATGAGCTGGAGGAGCAGCGGAATGTTCCGCCCCGCCGTCAGATAGTCGTTGATCATGGTGCCCCAGCGCTGCATTTCCCCGCGGGAGGCCTTCGCGTAGCCGTAGCCGGGAAGGTCCACGAGGCGGCAGCCGTCCGCCTTGAAAAAGTTGATGGTAATGGTCTTGCCTGGCTGGGCGCTGACCCGCGCCAGATTCTTCCGGTTCAGGACTTTGTTGATGAGCGAGGACTTGCCGACGTTGGAACGGCCGGAAAAGACAATTTCCGGGACCGTGCTCGGCGGAATCTGTTTATAGACGCCGTAGGCCGCCTCAAACGTTACGTTGTCAAATCTCATGTGCCTGTCCGTCCTTCTTCAGTGCCACGTTCCAGACGTCGTCCAGCCGGCGGACCGGAACGAATTCCAGGCTGCCGCGGACGGTCTTGTCCACCTTGCCGAGGTCCGGCACATTCTCCTCCGGAATAATGACGGTATGGATGCCCGCTTTGTAGGCGGCCATGGTCTTCTCCTTCAGGCCGCCGATGGGCATGACCCGTCCGGTCAGGGAGATTTCACCGGTCATGGCAACGCTGCCGGCCACCGGTTTTCCGGTCAGGGCGGACAGAAGGCTCGTGGCAATGGTGACGCCCGCGGACGGGCCGTCTTTCGGCACGGCGCCTTCCGGCACGTGGATATGGATGTCTTTTTCCTTGTAGAAGTCCGGCGGCAGGTGCAGGCGCCCCGCGTTGGAGCGCAGGTAGCTGACCGCCGCTTTGGCGGACTCCTGCATGACCGTGCCGAGGGACCCGGTCAGCTCCAGGTTTCCGGCACCGTCCATGACCGCGGCTTCCACCTTCAGCATTTCGCCACCGACCGCCGTCCAGGCAAGGCCGTTGGTCACGCCGACTTCATCCTTCAGCTCGGTGCGGCCGTGGAACGGCGGCGCACCGAGAAGCTCTTCCAGGTCCTTCACGCGGACCGTCAGCGTGTAGTCCGGGTCCTCCACGAGGCGGAGGTCCGTCTTCCGGCAGACGTCGTGGATCTTGCGCTCCAGCTGACGCACACCGGCTTCCCGGGTGTAGTCCGAAATCATGTGTTCCAGTGCCGCTTTGGAGAACTTCAGCTGCTTCCGGCCAATGCCGTGTTTATGCAGCGCCTTCGGAACCAGATGGTCCCGGGCAATGTGGTACTTCTCCTCCGCGGTGTAACTGTAGAGTTCAATGACCTCCATGCGGTCCAGTAGCGGCGCCGGAATCTGGTTCTTGTCGTTCGCCGTGGTAATGAACAGCACGTTGGAGAGGTCAAACGGAATTTCCACATAGTGGTCGACAAAATTGCAGTTCTGCTCCGCGTCGAGGACCTCGAGCATGGCGGAGGCCGGGTCGCCCCGGACGTCGGCTCCCATCTTGTCAATTTCATCCAGCAGGATGAGCGGGTTGCGGGTGCCGGCATCCGTCAGAGCCGCAATAATACGCCCCGGCATGGCGCCGATATACGTTTTCCGGTGGCCGCGGATTTCCGCTTCGTCCCGCACGCCGCCGAGGGAAATGCGGGTGTATTTGCGGTTCATGGCGTCCGCCAGGGAACGGGCAATGGACGTCTTTCCAGTACCGGGAGGGCCGACCAGACAGATGATCTGTCCGTTGATGTCGGGCGCCATCCGCCGCACGGCAAGCAGCTCAATAATGCGCTCCTTGACATTGTCCAGGCCGTAGTGGTCCGCATCCAGCACCTTGCGGGCGCGGTTTAAGTCCAGACGGTCCTTGGTGGCCGCGTCGAACGGCAGCGCCAGGACCGTGTCCAGATAGTTCCGGAGCACGGCCGCCTCCGCACCGGCCGCCGCACCCATCTTCTGAAGACGGGTGACTTCCTTGTGCAGCTTTTCGCGGGACTTGTCGGACAGATTCCGGATGGCGTCAATCTTGTTCCGGTAGTCTTCCACCTCGTTTTCACTGGTGCCGTCCAGTTCTTCGGAGAGGACCCGCATCTGTTCGCGCAGATAGTATTCGCGCTGGTTGTCATCCACATTCTGTTCGACCTTGCGGCCAATTTCGTTTTCCAGTTTCAGCATGCGGATTTCCTGGACCAGGGCTTCGCAGACTTTCTCCAGCCGGCGCAGCGGGTGCATGGTTTCCAGGATTTTCTGCTTCTCCGGATACTCAATGGGCAGGACCGAGGCAATGTAGTCGGCAATGCCGCCCGGCGAGTCGTCACTGACCACGCGGAGCATAATATCCGGTGCTATTTTCGCCGAGCAGTCGGCGTATTCGTCAAAGATGTCACGGGCTTTGCGCATGAGGGCAAGGGCGTAGTCCTCATCTTTGCGCGCGTAGCCCCGCTCCACGCGGCGCTTGACGTCCGCATAGAGATGCGTGCCGTTGTATCCGGCCTCCACGTGGGCCCGGTACTCGCCTTCCACAATGACGCGGAGGTTCCCTGAGTTCGGGACCGTAATGACCTGCCGGATCCGCGCCACGGTGCCATTGGCATAGAGGTCCGAGAAGGTCGGCTCGTCCGTGTCAATGTCCTTCTGGGTCACCAGAAACACCTGCTGACCGTAGTCCATGGCTGCGTGAATGGCATCAATGGATTTCTGACGGGCCACATCAAAGTGCAGCACCATATCCGGGAACACCACGAGACCGCGCAGAGCCACGGTCGGCATGGCATAGGACATCCGTTCGTTCAAATCCATATGGGTTGTTCACCACCTGTAAGTCAAGAAGCGGAGCTGTGTCAGACACAGCCCCGCTCCGGTTTATTGGTTTGGCCGTTTTCTGCGGTCAGCCGGCATAGCCGCGCCGGTTTTTCCGGCGTTCCTGCAGCTGAGGCGGCTGGACCAGCAGCGGGGCCGGTTCCTTCCGTTTCTCGTCGCGGATAATTTCCGGTTCGGCCTCGCCCTTGGCGGCAGCCTCCGTCACCACGACTTTCTCAATTTTGTAGTCGGAAGGACCTTCGTACATCAGCGGCTGGAGGATCTGCTCCAGCACACCGCGCAGGCCGCGGGCGCCGGTCTTCTTCTCCAGGGTCTGACGGGCAATTTCCCGAAGGGCGCCGTCCTCGAATTCGAGTTCCATGTTGTCCATCCGGAACAGTTCCGCATATTGTTTGATGAGCGCGTTCTTCGGCTCCTTGAGGATGCGGACCAGCGCGTCTTCGTCCAGGTCCGTCAGGGTCGTAATGACCGGGATCCGGCCGACGAGTTCCGGAATGAGGCCGTACTTGACGAGGTCCTGCGGAATGACCTGGGAATAGGCTTCCGACAGTTCCATGTCTTTCTGCGCCTTGATTTCGGCTTCAAAGCCGAGGCTTCCGGTGCCGGTGCGGCGCTCCACGACTTTCTGGATGCCGTCAAAGGCACCGCCGCAGATGAACAGGATGTTGGACGTGTCCACCTGAATGAACTCCTGCTGCGGGTGCTTGCGTCCGCCCTGCGGCGGGACGTTGGAGACCGTGCCTTCCAGGATTTTCAGCAGCGCCTGCTGTACGCCTTCGCCGCTGACGTCCCGGGTAATGGACGGGTTCTCGGATTTCCGCGCAATCTTGTCCAGCTCGTCCACGTAGATAATGCCGGTCTCGGCACGCTCCACGTCAAAGTCGGCCGCCTGGATGAGGCGGAGAAGGATGTTTTCCACGTCTTCGCCGACGTAACCGGCCTCGGTCAGGGTCGTGGCGTCTGCAATGGCAAACGGGACGTCCAGCGTCCGGGCCAGCGTCTGGGCAAGCATGGTCTTGCCGACACCGGTCGGGCCGAGCAGGAGCACGTTGCTCTTCTGGAGTTCCACGTCCGAACTCTCTCCGTAGAAGATGCGCTTGTAATGGTTGTAGACCGCAACGGACAGCGCCACTTTGGCACGGTCCTGACCAATGACGTATTCGTCGAGGACGGCCTTGATTTCCTCCGGCTTCGGAAGCGGCTTGGCATGCTTCGCGTCACCGGAAGGGCGGTAGCTCTTCCGCTGCAGTTCTTCGCCGATGATTTCGTTGCAGAGGTCGACGCATTCATCGCAGATGAATACGCCGCCGGGACCTGCAATCAGTTTTTCCACTTCATCCTGGGTCTTGCCGCAGAATGAGCAGCGTAAGGTCTGATTATCTTCTCTGGGCAATGCAGTTCCCCCCTGAAAAAGAATTATCTGTGGTCAAGGACCTTGTCCACAATGCCGTACTCCAGAGCTTCCGCGGCCGACATGAAGTTGT
The DNA here is from genome assembly GCA_900318715.1 of uncultured Eubacteriales bacterium. Taxonomy (GTDB): domain Bacteria; phylum Bacillota; class Clostridia; order Oscillospirales; family Acutalibacteraceae; genus RUG420. The sequence continues at coordinate 6,182 of ONLO01000091.1, forward strand.
CACGCTCGGTGTCGCGGGCAATTTCCTCAATGGAGCGGCCGGTATTTTCCGCCAGGATCCGGTTCAGTTTTTCCCGGGTCTTGAGGATGTTCTCCGCCACAATCTGGATTTCCGTGGCCTGACCCTGTGCGCCGCCGGACGGCTGATGGATCATGATTTCGGCGTTCGGCAGGGCGTAGCGTTTGCCCTTGGCGCCGGCGGCCAGCAGGAACGCGCCCATGGAGGCGGCCATGCCCATGCAAATGGTGGAGACGTCACACTTAATGTACTGCATGGTGTCGTAAATGGCAAAACCGGAGGACACAGAGCCGCCGGGGCTGTTGATGTAGAGACTGATGTCCTTGTCCGCATCCTGTCCCTCGAGGAACAGAAGCTGCGCCACGACGAGGCTTGCGGTCGCGTCGTTGACCTGGTCGGACAGCACAATAATGCGGTCTTCCAGAAGACGGGAGAAAATGTCGTACTGACGTTCTCCGCGGTTGGTCTGTTCAATAACATACGGTACGAGCGGCATGGTGGGTTCCTCCTTCGTTACAAGAGGCGGCGAGGAATGTCCCCGCCGCCTGCCAGTGTACTGTTATTTTATTCTGCGTCGGCTTTCTTGGCCGGAGCTTTTTTGGCCGGAGTCTTCTTGGCCGGAGCCTTCTTGGCGGCCGGCTTCTCCCCGGCTTCCGCGTCCTCTTTCTTGGCGGCAGCTTTCTTTGCCGGGGCCTTCTTGGCCGGAGCTTTCTTGGCGGCCGGTTTCTTCTCCGCGTCGGCGTCATCCTTCTTGGCAGCAGCCTTCTTGGCAGGGGCCTTCTTGGCGGGGGCCTTCTTTTCCGGCTTGGCCTGAGTAATGACTGCAGCGTCTTTGACCACGTCGAGTGCCTTGGTCGTCATGATGTCCTTGGAGACATCTTCCGGACGCAGGAACTTGCGGATGTTCTCTTCTTCCATGCCGTACTCTTCGGCAAGGTCCTTGAACTTCTGGTCAATGTCCGCTTCGGAAACGTCAATCTTCTCCAGCTCGGAAATCTTTTCCAGCGCCAGGCGGCACTTGACCTGATTCTCGGAACGGGTGCGGAAGCTGTCGCGGATCTGGGCTTCTTCCAGGCCGGTGTACTGCATGTACGTGTTGAGGTCCATGCCCTGTGCCTGGAGCTGATAACCGAATTCGTTGACCGCTTCGTCAATCTGGTTTTCAATCATGACGTCCGGAATTTCGCCTTTGACGAGTCCGGCAATCTGACGGAAGATTTCGTTGTCGACGTCGGCGTCGGCCATCTGTTTTTTGGAGTCTTCCAGGGTCTCACGGGTCTTTGCATTCATGTCGTCCACGGAGTCGTAACCGAGGTCGGCGGCAAAGTCGTCATCCACTTCCGGAAGTTCTTTCTTCTTGATGTGGTGAAGAACGGTCTTGAAGACGGCATCCTTGCCGGCAAGCTCTTCGGTGTATTCCTCCGGGAACTTGACGTTGATGTCGAATTCCTCACCAGCCTTGTGGCCGACGATCTGATCTTCAAAGCCGGGAATGAACTGGCCGGAGCCGAGTTCCAGCTCGTAGCCTTCGCCCTTTCCGCCGTCGAATGCCACGTCGTCCACGAAGCCTTCGAAGTCAATGATGACCAGGTCGTTCAGCTCGGCCGGACGGTCCGCCTCTTCGTAGCGGGCGCCGCGCTCACGCATGGACTCAATTTCCTTGGCGACATCCTCGTCGGATACCGTGTCGTCCGGGCGCTCAATCTTCATGCCTTTGTAGTCGTCGAGTTCAATTTCC
>ONLO01000086.1 GCA_900318715.1 uncultured Eubacteriales bacterium
CCGTAAAAAGCTGCTCTTTTTCAATTTCCCCCGTAAAAAGAGCACCTTTTGGCAACCCATTTACGGGGGACATCTGTCATTTAATCATTTTCCCATGCTTTTCCGACCTGTTGCCTACTTTGTCGCCAGGGCGAGTGGTTGCGGAAGAAGCAGGGGTTGCTGATTCTACGCCGATTCTTCAAAAGATTCATCAGGAAAAAGGATTTTCAAAGTTTTGCTATGAAGAAAAGGGCTCAAATGAAGGGGTTTTGGGTGTTTGTGTCATCAAAAAAATCAATCTCTCAAGATTTCCCACCAAAGAGCATCATTTTCCGGGGCTTTTTTTCATCAAACAATTTGGAAATGAGCTTTCTTTGATGAAATCTGCTCTAAGGAAGGGGTGGTCAGTCGGCGGGAGCGCCGGGCCGGCAAGGGGTGGTCAGTCGGCGGGCGTCGTGTCGGCGGCGTCAGATGATGTAGGGGTCATCTATGTCGGTGGTGTTGGTGGCGCTGGTGGTGGTGTCGGGGGCGGCGCCAGAAGAAGCAAAGGCGGGAGCGGTGGTAGCGGTGGCGGTAGAGGAGGCGGCGTCGGCGGAGGCGGCGCGGCGGGCGACGAGCTCCGCAAGGATGCGTTTGTGCTCGGTGTCCGGCAGCGCGTAGTGCCAGGTCGGAATGGCGGCCAGCACCATGCCGATGGCCGGCGGAATGGAGACCAGCAGGAACATGGCCATGGCGTACTTGCCGTCCGCGTAGGTCAGGAAATCGGCGCCTTCGTTGAGGGCCGTGTTCATGCGGTCAATGTTGACGCCGCTGTAGCCGACCGCCGCAAAGACGACTGCCGAAATGAGCGACGCAATGCCCGACGAAAGCTTCGTAATAAAGCTCTGGCCGGAGAAGAACACACCGTCCGTGCGGACGCCGTTCGTATACTCTTCGTAGTCTATGCAGTCGGCAATCATGGCGGACTGGAGCACGTTGAGGCCGCCCCAGCAGCCGCCGCCGATGGCGAACAGGAAGAAGCAGACAATGCTGTAGCCGAGGCTGCGGATGTCGCCGTGGCCAATGAGGTACATGACGAAGACCAGGGCGAACGGCACCGCGCCGACCAGCGAGAAGGTGTTGTACAGCGTCTTCTTCTCATACTTCTTGGCCAGCGACGGGGTCAGCGCCATACCGCCGAACATGCCGAGGAACACGCCGGCGCCGATGAGGGCCAGGTTGAGGAGCATGGACGGGTTCGAGAAGGCGTTGACAATGTTGCCGTTACAGTAGTAATAGGTGAGGAGGGTCATGGCCCCGGTCATCAGCAGCATGACCGGACTCCGCAGGATTCCCGAAATGAGGATCTGGCGGAACGGCTTGTTTTTAATGGCAGTGGCAAAGCTCTCCTTCATAGTGTAGTGCTGGTCCGAGTGCTGGACGCGTTCTTTCGTGAACAGACCGGCGCACTCAAACAGGATGGTGGAGAATACCGTCATGACAATGGCCGTGACAATGAAGCCGCGTTGCTGGGCCTGTGCGTAAGTGAGCCCTTTGGATTCAAACGTGGTGCCGAGGAACTGCGCAATCTGGACAATCAGCGTGGCGCCGGCACCGAATCCGGCCACAATACGGGCAAGGCCAAGAAGCGAATTTCGCTTCTCTTCATCTTCGGTCATGAGCGAGGTAATGCCCCACAGCGGAATGTCACCAATGGTGTAGAGCATACCCCAGAGAACGTACGACACGGCGGCCCATGCCACAATGCCGACCCGTGCGCCCTGCGACGCGGCCGTAGCATAGTTGCTGTTCAAAAACGTGGCAATGGTAATGATCATGATGATGGGCGGCGCAAAGATAAGATAAGGACGGCATTTGCCCCAGCGGGACTTCGTGCGGTCCACAATGGTACCCATCATGGGGTCATTGATGGCGTCCCAGACGCGGGCCAGCGCAAAGATCCAGCCGAGCGCCATGGCCGGCAGCGCAATGACGTTCTGGAAGTAGAAGTATGTGCCGGTGGCCACAATGTTGTAGATCATGTTCTGTCCGAACATGCCAATGAGGAAGCCGTTGCGCTCCCCGCGGGTATAGGTGTTGGCTGCGGTTGACATGTGCATTCTCCTTTCACCCTGCATTTTCGGGCGATTCACCTGCCTATTATTTTAAAGTGTTTTTCAACCTTTGTACAGGATATGGAAAGAATTATTCGTTCTATTTTCCGTACCCGCAGTCCTTTTCAAGAATTGACATCATGTGTATAATTGATTCAGTGCTAGATATGACAGATGTTTATTGTTAGACAGAATCAACTGTATTTGCGTAACAGGAGTGTGTTATGAGACAAACCCGACGGACGGCGCTGGTGCTGGCGCTTGTACTGTGCCTTTCGGTGCTGGTTTCCGCCATTCCGCGGACCGCAGCCCGCGCGGAGCGGGCGGCAAGCCATGCCGGGCTGTCCATCCTGGGCTTTACGCTCTACCCGGACATCCAGTACCGGTACTACTACAACCAGCTGAGCCTTACGGAAAAGCGCGTCTACAACACCCTCGTCAATGAGCTCCCGAAGTTCCCGAAGACCATTCAGATTTCGGACTCGGTCAACGAGGACTCGCTCCTGAAGATCTACGACGCCGTACGGTATGACAACCCGGAGTTCTTCTTCCTCGGCCTCAAGTGCTCGTACAAGCGCAACCGCCTGGTCCGCACCGTGACGCCGTCCTACGTTCTTTCTAAAAAGACGTACGAGAGCCAGCTGAAGGCGGTCAACCAGGCCGCTGACCGGCTTCTGAAGAACCTGCCGCAGAACGCGTCGGACTACGAAAAAGAGCTCTATGTCTACAACAAGCTCGGCACCTATACCAAGTACAGCAACAGCGGGACGGCGTCGCACGGCCCCTACGGGGCCCTCGTCCGGAAGCAGTCCAACTGCGAGGGCTACGCCCGCACGCTGCAGCTGCTCCTGAACCGCGCCGGCGTCGTGAACCATGTGGTGCCCGGCAAGGCTATCAAGCGGGACGGCTCCCGGCCCAACCACATGTGGAACGTCGTCACCGTCGGCGGTCAGGACTACTGCGCAGACCTGACGTGGGACGACTACGACCGCAACTTTGCGGGCGGGGACACGAAGGCCCTTCCGTCCCACTACTACTTCAACCGCAGCGCGGAGGTCTTCCGGAAAGACCATCTTCCGACGGACTCCGCCGCCGTCCGCACCTGCACCTCGGACAACGCCAACTACTTCCGGCGCAACAGCCTCTACTACACGTCCTACAACGCCGACACGAAGCGTGCCATTCAGAGCAAACTGAAGGCGGCATTGAAGAACGGGGACGACTCGTTTGAAGTCATGTTCGCCGCCTCTGCCTGGAGCGCGGCCAAGAAGGATCTTGCCACAAACGGCAGACTCCTCGCCTGGGCAAGGAGCTCGGGGGCACGGGGAGGCCGCTGTATCGCAACCGAAAAATATAAAGTTGTCCGCATTGTCCTCTGACCAAACTGCACGAAAATAGTATTCCGAAAGGAATTTGAAGGAGATTTTTCATGAACAAGCAAAACCGCAACGTTTTGTCCCGGCTTCTTTCCCTGGTACTGGCACTGGCCATGGTGCTCACCTGTCTGGTGCTCCCGGCTTCGGCCGCGTCGTCCAACTCGGACGGCAGTTACGACGACCTCTACCGCCGGTACTACTACTCGCATCTGGATTCCAAAGAGAAGAAGGCGTACCGCGCCATTGTCAAAAAGCTCGGCGACATGCCGGACCGCATCCAGATTCCCGGCAGCCTGACCGACACCCAGCTGACGGACGTCTTTACGGCCGTCTCTTACGACAACCCGGAGTTCTTCATGCTCAGCCACAGCTGCTCCGTGGCCTC
>ONLO01000085.1 GCA_900318715.1 uncultured Eubacteriales bacterium
CATGCTGACCGGTGCGGTCTCCGGAGACGCCTTCATGGCAGGCGGCTTTGCCGCCCGGGAAGCCAATGTCCCCTCCCGGACCAAACAGGAATTCATTGACAAAGTCCTGGGGAGTTTCCACGGCATGGCTTCCCGCTCCCTGCTGACCGCTTACTCGCCGGAGGACTGGAAGACCTCCGCATCCGCCCTGCAGCGCGACCAGATGATGGGGCTCTACTATCTGGAGGCCCGCATGCGCGGAAAGGGCGGCGCCGGAAAGACATGGCTTTACTTCAGCAGCCTTGCCCTTCCCGGGCTGGAAGACCGCGGTGCCTTCCACGGTGCGGACATCCCGGCCTGGCTCGGCAATCAGGACGACGAACTCGGGGAGGTTCTGTGCGGCATGCTGGTCCGGTTTGCCGGAACCGGCAGCCCGCAGACGGAGGACTTCCCGGACTATCCGGACTTTCTGGATGTCCCCGGCTTTCTGGAACTCTCCGAGGACGGTGAGTACTTGAGCCTCGTCTACCGCGGCACCGACGCGGACGGCATCTGGCAGGGCTTTGCCGACGCCATCCTGATGCAATATTCGAATTAACTGTCGGTTCTTTAACAAACGGAATAGATTGATTAAGACATTTTTACGGCTGTCCACTTTTCAGTCTATTAGTTAATGGTTATAATAAAGTGTGCAATTCTGGCGTAATGGCGTCAAGTGTATCATGGCTTGCAGCTCTGACATGGGAAACAGGGTTGCGGGAAAGAGTTAGAAGGAGGTTCTTATATGACCAAGTGTTTCAAAAACGTCCTTGTGGTTGACGGCAGCGGCTGGTTCCCGTACTGGGCGGACCTGTTTGTTGAAGACGGCAAGATCACAAGGATCTGCTACGGTGAGAACACCGGCATGAATTTCTACAAGGAATGCGACGAGATCGTGGACTACAAAAAGGATCCGGCCGGCCGGTTCCCGGAAGTCTACCTGATCCCCGGTGTCAATCCCCCCATGACCATGGAAAAGTACGAAGCCGAGCTCAAGGAAATTATGGACGGCCTGGACAAGGGAATTGAAATTGAAAAGACCGTTCGCAAGCTGACCGGTTTCGGTTACGACAAGATTGAAATGATCAAAGTGGATGTACCGGCTGACTTTGCCATTGTTGACAAGAAGCCGACCACGAAGATCCTCGAGGCCTATGCCGAGGGCAAACTGCTGTAAGGGAGGAAAACATAATGGCAAAAGCGAAAGAGAAAACCATGAAAACCGACAAACTGTTCTATACTCCCGTAGAAGCTCTGGGCGGCCGTATTGGTGACCAGTCCATTGACATTTACGGCGGTTACGGAACCGACAATCCGAATCCGTACATCCTGAAATTCGCCAAGATGATTACCGACCGTATGTTTGTCCGGATTACCGGACGGGACCCGGACTACTACGGTATTGCTACCTTCATGGACGAAGATATGGCAAAAATCGGTCTGGCCTGCGAACTCCGCAAGCCGAAGACCTTTAAGTATCTCCAGGAAAAGACCGGTTTTGACCCGGACTACCTGAACTACAAACTGGAAGAAATGGCTTACTACGGCCTGGTCGAGTTCGAGTGGGACAACCCCACCCGCGAAAAGACCTACTGCGTCAAGAACCCGGTCCCGGGTTCCGCCGAACTTGCCAATGAGCACTACGAGTGGCAGGAAGACCACCCGCAGATTGCCGAGTGGTTTGAACAGCTGACCTTCCTCCCGTTCGCCGGCTTCGGACCCATGGGTCTGACCCAGATGATCCCCGAAAACGGCGCCGGTTCCGGCATGCACGTCATTCCGGTGGAAAAGGCCATTGAGCATGAGCAGACCTCCGTTGACATTGAGCACATCTCCCACTGGCTGGACAAATATGACACCTTTTGCATTGGCCCCTGCACCTGCCGTGTCGAGCGCCATGAGCGCGGCGTCGGCTGCGCGGATGACACCAACCACTGGTGCATCTCCGTCGGTGACTTTGCCCGTTACTGCGTCGAGTCCAAGACCTCCGGCGTCAGCTACGCGTCCAAGGAAGAAGTCCTTCATACGCTGGAAGTTGCCGAGAAGAACGGCTTTGTCCATCAGATTACCAATGTAGACGGCAAGGACCACATCTTCGCCATCTGCAACTGTGACGTCAAGATTTGTAACGCGCTCCGCACCGCCATGCTGTTCAACACGCCGAACATGGAAGCGTCCGCTTACCGTGCCAAGGTCGACCCGAACAACTGCGTCGCCTGCGGCCGCTGCGTGGAATACTGCCCGGCCGGCGCGGTCCGTCTCGGCCAGAAGCTGAAGCTGAAGAACGGCGAAGAACAGTCCTACTCCTTCCGCCAGGATCCGTCCGAGCACATCTGGCTTAAGAACCGCTGGAATCCGGACTACCGCGACACCAACCGCGAAGAGTGCTACGAGACCGGTACGGCTCCGTGTAAATCGGCCTGCCCGGCTCACATTGCCATCCAGGGTTACCTGCAGATGGCCAAGGAAGGCCGTTACGACGAAGCCCTCGAGCTCATCAAGAGAGAGAACCCGTTCCCGGCCGTCTGCGGACGTGTCTGCAACCGCAAGTGCGAAGAAGCCTGCACCCGCGGCACCATTGACGAAGCCATTGCCATTGACGAAGTCAAGAAGTTCATTGCCCAGCGCGACCTCTTCGAAGAGACCCGGTTCATTCCGGAAGTCGTCATTGCCTCCTCCCAGCTGGAACAGTGGGATGAAAAGATTGCCATCATCGGTGCCGGTCCCGCCGGCCTGTCCTGCGCCAACTACCTGGCCACCAAGGGCTACAAGCCGACCGTCTTCGAGAAACACGAGGAACCCGGCGGCATGATGGTCTACGGCATTCCGTCCTACAAACTCCAGAAGGACGTTGTGGCGGCGGAAATCGACGTCATCAAGCAGCTTGGTGTTGAAATCAAGTGCGGCGTGGAAGTCGGTAAGGACGTCAACATCCGGGAACTGCGTGACCAGGGCTACAAGGCCTTCTACCTTGCCATCGGCTGCCAGGGCTCCCGCAAAGCGAATGTCCCGGGCGAAGACGCCAACGGCATCATCTCCGCAGTGGACCACCTGAACAAAGTCCACGGCGACAAAGACTACAAAGTCCCGGCCAACGTCGTCGTTGTCGGCGGCGGTAACGTTGCCGTTGACGCAGCCCGTACCGCGGCCCGTCTCGGCGGCGAAAACGTTGCCATGTACTGTCTGGAAGACCGCGAAACCATGCCGGCCTCCCTGGAAGAAGTGGAAGAGACCCTTGCCGAGAACATTGGCATCAACAACAGCTGGGGCCCGAAGGAATTCCTCGTCGACGACAAGAACAACGTCACCGGCGTCGTCTTCAAGAAGTGCACCTCGGTCAAAGATGCAGACGGCAAGTTCAATCCGCAGTACGACGAGAATGACACCATCACCGTTCCGTGTGACTATGTCATCACCTCCATCGGCCAGCGCATTGACTGGGGCGGACTGCTCGAGGGCGAAGAAGGCATGGAATTCGTCCATGGCGACTACCCGAAGGCCGACCCGTTCACCTATCAGACCAGCATTGACGACATCTTCGTCGGCGGCGACGTCTACCACGGCCCGTCCTTCGTTGTCAACGCCATTGGTGAAGGCCATGAGGCGGCAGAGTCCCTGCACCGCTTCGTCCGTCCGACGGCAGACTCCCTGACCCTTGGCCGTGAGCACCGTCACTTCCATCCGCTGGATACGGACAACATCTCCATTGACTCCTATGACAACTCCAAGCGTCAGAAGCCCGAGTTCGTCTCCAACATTGACCGCGCCAAGACCTTCGAAGAGTACGTCCAGTGCTTCTCCGAGGAGCAGGTCAAGATTGAGACGGCCCGCTGCCTGTCCTGCGGAGCTTCCGTCGTAGACCAGGTCGCTTGCATCGGCTGCGGCATCTGCACCACGAAGTGCGCATTCGACGCCATCCACCTGGAGCGTACGCATCCGTATGCTGCCAACCTGGTACCGAGTGAGCAGCGGATTCCGGAGCTCATCAAATATGCTCCGAAACGCGCCACCCGCATTGTCAAGCGCGCCGTTAAAGATGCTGTTGAACGCGTCACCGGAAACGACTGATTGTTCCAACACAGCAAAAGCCCCGGCATTTCGCCGGGGCTTTTTTTCGTTTGTTTTTGCCGGTTCCGGTCCGTCAAAGACGTCCGCTCTCGAGCTTTTCCGCCATGTTGTCCAGAAGATTGTTGACCTTCTTTTTTTCGGCATCCGCTACGGCTTCCAGAGCGGACTTCACCATTTTTCCGGTGACCTCCGTGTTCTCCAGATGGTCTTCCATGGAACTGTCGGTCACCTTTCGGATGAGCTCCGGGAAGTGGCCGAAGAACTGGGTCTTCAGATCTGAAATGGTGCTGACGGTTCCAATGTCCAGAAGGTCGAACATGGAGTCGACATACTTCTTGCGCTCGGCCGGTGTCGTATTCCGGAGGATATTCTGGATGGCCTCGTACGCAATTTCACTGGTCGAGTCCGTCTCCTTCAGCTTCTTCATATTCTTCGGCCGGACGTTCCAGGAAAAGAGGTTGTGCTGCTGCACGCCGGTTTCCCCGCTCTCCACGACCGTATACCCTTCCACGTGTTCGTGGATGCGGCCAAACATGGATTCCTGCGGAATGTACGTGTTGAGCCGGTCCAGGACCGCGCCGAAGTCGTGCCGGGCAATGAAGTCCGGCGGGAAGCCCGGGCCGTCGAAGTTGCAGACCCGGATGAGGCGCTCCCGCAGGTCTTCCGGCAGGTTGACCGCCGCGTAGACCGCCAGGTTGCCGCCCTTGGAGTGGCCGCCGAGACGGAACGTCTTGTTCGGGAACTCCGCCGCCACGGTCTTCACGTATTCGAGGGCCTCCAGCTGCGCCGGAATGTCCTGCATGAACGACATGTAAAAGTCTTCCTTCCACCCGACCAGGGACGCATCCGTTCCGCAGAACGAAATGTACATGACCCCGCCGCCGAGGTGGATGGTTATGGCGGAGAACTGCTTGACCGCCTCCTCGTCGTGCTCCCGGACAAAGTCCGTCAGCACGAGCCGGTTGAACCGGTCCGCGTCTTCTAAGAGCGCAAGAAAACGGACGTCCTCCTCCTGGGAAAAGACACCCGCTTTCAGTTTCTTCATTTTCCGGACGGCCGCCCCAATGGTTTCCTTTTCCTTCAGGGAGATCCGGTCGAACGGCAGATAGGCAAGTCTTGCCAGGACCAGACCGTCTACTTCGTTGAACGGGTCGGTCTCAAAACTGATGTCGCCCCGCCAGTAGAGGTAGTCGAGCATGGTTGCCATGGGTCATTCCACCTTTAATTGAACAGTCCTTACATTCCCATCATCTGGGACTGCATTTCCTGGATGATTTCCGGCGTCGGTTTGCAGGTCTCCGGATCTTCGCCTCTCATGAACAGATAAATGTACTGCATGACTTCGTTCATCATGCCGTCCACGGCTTCGGACGCATCCATATAGTCCACCATGGTGTCAATCTGGTAGGCCTTTTCAAACAGATCCTGGTACTGCTTCTGGCACTCTTCCATGAGGACCTGGTTCGGGTTGCTCTTCATGGCCTCTTCGTCGTGCTTGATCTGAAGATCGGCCATCTGTTCCTGGATGGCTTTCACGCGCTGGTCTTCGTCCGCCGCTTTGCGTTTTTCCAGCAGCGTGTTGTAGCGTTCGTCGGCCTGAATGGCTTTTCCGACTTCGCGGAGGGCTTTGATGATATCAGATTCCATAAATAAAACTCCTTCTTGGGCTTTTGGTTACCCTAACGTTTTACCATATTTCTGCGGGTCTGTAAATAAGCTGAATCGCCGCAGAAAAAAGACCCCAGCAAACGCTGAGGTCTTTTCGGAACTTGTGCCATTAGTCCAGGTTCAGTCTGCGCGCCATGATGCGGCAGATGATGAAGTAGAGGACCGCGGAGACCAGCAGGAGCACGATGCCGTTGCCAATGAGGGACGACTGCAGCGCCGCGCCGGAACTCTCCGTAATGGACGGGAAGATCTTCGGCAGAAGGTTCGTGTTGATGGCAATGTAGATGGCCGAGATGATCTGAGAAGCAATTTCCAGAATGAAATAGGCCAGAATACCGCCGAGGACCTTGTGGTTCTTCGAAATCAGCTGACCGAAGGCCACCGCAAAGTACCAGGACATCATGAAGCGGATGATGTAGATCAGCGCAAACACAATGATTTCCACGACCAGGACCGGGACGGAGACGCCGACCTGGGACTGGATGAGGGCACTGTTGTGCGTGGACAGCTGCCCAATGGCCTCCCAGAGCTGCTTGACCGTGTCCACCAGTTCCTGGGATTCGCCCAGGGAGATGAAGACGGAGGCAAGGGCCACAATAATGCTGAACAGGGACCAGATGATGGCGTTGACCAGCTTGGAGAAGACCAGGGCCTTCGGGGTGGTCGGCAGGGTCATCATGAGGTAGCCTTCATCCGTAAAGAAGTTCTTGTAGAACCGGTAGGCCATGAAGAAGATGGTCAGGATAATGAGGGCAATGAAGGCCAGCACGAAGAGCACGCTGACAATGTCAATGGCGCCGTGCAGGACCTTGATGAAAGACAGCGGAAGGGCATCTTCCACCACCTTGCGGGTGGCAATCCAGGTCAGGATGCGGCCGAGAAGGGCCAGTCCGAGGACCACCAGATACGAGGGGCCCATGACCTTGGCGTCCGCCAGGAATTCGTGTTTAATGAGTTTGCCTAGCATCGGAACACC
>ONLO01000028.1 GCA_900318715.1 uncultured Eubacteriales bacterium
GGCAGTCTGGTGAAGCAAAGCCTCAATATTTTCCAGGAGCAGGTCTTTCCGGTTGTAGGTCACGACGACCGCAGCAACGGTTTTGCTCATGCCGTTCCTCCTTTTCCGCAATGCGAAAACTCTCTGATAAGTATACCGTAGAATGGCATAAAATACCACCGGAACGGGTTTCATAGAAGGCCGTTTTGTGCTAAACTTTTACCGTACGCGTGTGGCATAAGCTGCGCGGGAAAGGAGGGAACCCGCTCATGATCAACATTTTCTCCCCGGAAGACGCCAAAAACTTCTACAAATACATTGATATGCCCACCAAACGGGAGGTCCGCGGCACCCGTGAATACGTGGTCCGCACCCACAGCGGCGCCCTGCTCATCTCGTTCCACTGGCTGGACGACTCCAGCATTGTTCTCTTTGCCAACGAAGAGCGCTGCAGCCTCATGACGGCGAACGAACTCATTGCCGACCGCGCCAGAGACATTGACGACGAGGAGGGCAACGGCCTTCACGAACTCTTTGCCTTCTTCCTGGCTCTGACCGCCACCGACACCATTGAACTCCAGCAGCTGGAGGACCGGGTGGAAGACCTGGAGGACCAGCTCTTCGTGGACGGCAAGCCCAACAAGGACGGCAACGAACTGCTCGTGGAATGCCGGAAGGAAATCCTCCGCAAAAAACGGTATTACGAGGAAATGGAGCTGCTCTCCGACGAGCTGGCTGACCTCGACCACAGCTTCAAATTCATAGACAAAAAATTCGACCGGCTCTACGACTTCATCCTCCGCACGCAGGAGTATGTGGAGCAGGTCCGTGAAGCCTATCAGGCGGAAATTGATATTGAGCAGAACGACACCATGAAGATCCTGACGGTGGCCACCACCATCTTCCTGCCGCTGCAGCTCATTACGGGCTGGTTCGGCATGAACCTGCTCATGCCGGAGTTCCACTGGACCCACGGCTACCTGTTCGTCATTTGTCTGACACTCGTTGTCGTCGTGGCGGAAATCCTGTTCTTCCGTTACAAAAAATGGTTCTGACCGCAAAACGAAAAAAAGAGTCTCCCGCAGGAGACTCTTTTTTCATGGTGCGCGCTGCCGGGCTCGAACCGACGACCTCTTCCGTGTGAAGGAAGCGCTCTCCCAGCTGAGCTAAGTGCGCAGGTGCAAAGAATAATTTACTTGAAAACCGGGTTTAAGTCAAGCCTCATCAAAAATACCGCAGTTTTCTTGTGCCATTCGCCTCATTGTATTATAATACGTCTGTTATATTATTAATACGCTAACTTGTCAAACCGGAAAGGAGGGCTTCTGTGGAGACGGCAAAACGGCTCATTCATCTGGATCTCATCAAGATCCTGGCCATTTTCCTGGTCATCTTCAACCACACCAGCGAACGCGGTTTCTCCCTGTTTGCCTCCTGGCCGCGCGGCAGCGTACGCTACTTCACCTATCTGGTGCCCAGCGTGTTCTGCAAAGTGGCCATCTTCCTGTTCTTCATGGTCTCCGGCGCGCTTCTGCTGAACCGGGACTACAGCCTCCGGGACATCTGGACGAAAAAGATTCCCCGGATTGCCGGGGCGCTTCTTCTGGTGTCGGTCCTGACCTTCGTCTGGCGGGAGCACGGCAACTTTTCCGAAGGGCTGCTCCCCATGCTGCGGCATTTCTTCGCCGGGCTCTACACCGGCGGCATAGATGCCATCTTCTGGTTCCTGTACGCCTATCTGGCGTTCCTGATGGCGCTTCCGGTGCTGCGGGCCATTGTGAAGGCCCTGCCGGCCGCCGGATACCAGTACATTATTCTTCTGTATCTGGCATTCGAGTGCATTGGGGCTCTGGAGTACCTGCTGTTCCGGGGCGGCCACACCCTGAGCCACTACCTCATTCCGTCGTTTTTGTTCCAGTACATTTTCTTTTATCCGCTGATGGGCTACTATCTGGAGCGCGTGCTCCCGTCCGAAGCCGTCACCGGGAAGAAACTGGCCCTGCTGAATGCCGGCGGGCTCCTGACCGTTCTGGCCGGCGGACTGCTGACCTGGTTCAAGCACGGGGTCCTCGGAACGTTCACCATTGCGGACACCAGCACCTTTATGCTGTTCCTCATCTTTATTCCCTGCACCGCGGTCTATCTGGACTGCCGCGCCCTGCTGACGGCGCACCCGCCGGGCAAGCGGATGTCCCGATTCCTCGTGGAAGCCGGTTCCTGCGTCTTCGGCATTTACCTGTTCCACATTTATTTCCTCTTTGCAGGACCGTTTGCAGACATTCCGGCGTTCCTGCAGTCCTCGGCCCACTTCAATGACCTCGGCGCTGCCGTGGTCTACTGCCTGTTTGCCATGCTGGCAAGCGGCCTCGTGACCCTGGTGCTCCGGCAGATTCCGGGCATCCGGAAACTTCTTTGAGAATCCGCCCCTGCGGCACACGCCGCACCGGCTGTTTCTGAATATTATATTATCTATGAAATGGAGTAATGCCCCATGGAAAACACCGCCACGAACCTGACGTTCTGGGAAAAAGTCAAGGCGTTTCTGAAACGCAAGGACATTGAAATTTCCCTTCGCCGGTATGGAATCGACGCCCTTGGCGCCATGGCACAGGGTCTGTTCTGTTCCCTGCTCATTGGCACCATTCTGAACACGATCGGCACCCAGTTTGACATTGGCTTCCTGACGAAGACCATTGCCACGGTCGGCACAACCGAATATACGGTCGGCGGCATTCCCATGGCAATGAGCGGCCCCGCAATGGCCGTTGCCATCGGCTATGCCCTGCACTGTCCCCCGCTGGTCCTGTTCTCCCTCATTGCCGTTGGCTTTGCGGCCAATGCGCTCGGCGGAGCCGGCGGACCGCTTGCCGTCCTGTTTGTTGCCATCTTCGCTGCAGAATTCGGCAAAGCGGTTTCCAAGGAGACCAAAGTTGACATCCTGGTCACCCCGCTCGTTACCATCGGCGTCGGCGTAGCGCTCTCGGCCTGGTGGGCTCCCGGCCTCGGCGCAGCCGCCAGCAAATTCGGCAGCCTCATCATGTGGGCCACCGACCTTCAGCCGTTCCTCATGGGCATTCTGGTCTCCGTTCTGGTGGGCATTGCCCTGACGCTTCCCATTTCGTCCGCGGCCATCTGCGCGGCCCTTGGCCTCGTCGGCCTGGCCGGCGGCGCTGCCGTGGCCGGATGCTGTGCCCAAATGGTCGGCTTTGCCTTCATGTCCTTTAAAGAAAACCGCTGGGGCGGCCTGGTGTCCCAGGGCATCGGCACCTCCATGCTTCAGATGGGCAACATCGTCAAGAATCCGCGCATCTGGATTCCGCCCATTGTGGCCTCCGCCATTACCGGACCGCTTGCCACCTGCGTCTTCCATCTGCAGATGAACGGCACGCCGGTCTCCTCTGGTATGGGCACCTGCGGCCTCGTTGGCCAAATCGGCGTTTACTCCGGCTGGGTCAACGACATTGCCGCCGGCAGCAAAGCTGCCATTACCGCATTTGACTGGATTGGCCTCATCCTCATTTCCCTGGTCATTCCGGCCATTGTCTGCCCGCTCCTGACCATGCTCCTCAAGAAAGTCGGCTGGATTAAAGAGGGAGACCTCAAACTTGCATAAACCACTGCATCGCCATAGAAAACAGGAGGAACTACATTGAGCGGATTTTTTGGAATTACGTCCCGGGAGGACTGCGTCTTTGATCTGTTCTTCGGAACGGACTATCATTCGCACCTCGGCACCCGCCGCGGCGGTTTGGCCGTCTACGGACCGGGCGGATTTGACCGCGCCATCCACAACATTGAGAACTCGCCGTTCCGGACCAAGTTCGACAAAGACGTCCAGGAAATGAAGGGCAACTACGGCATCGGCTGCATTTCCGACTACGAACCGCAGCCGCTTCTGATCCGTTCCAAGCACGGGTCGTACTGCATCTGCACCATTTCCAAAATCAACAACTACAACGACCTGCTGCAGGGCCTGTTTGACGACGGTTACCTGCACTTCATGGAGATGACCAGCGGAGAGGTCAATGCTACGGAACTGGTGGCGGCGCTCATCAATACGAAAGACGATTTCGTCAGCGGCATGGAGTACGCCCTGAAATCCGTGGAGGGCTGCCTGTCCATCCTCATCCTCACCAGTGACGGCATCTACGCCGCCCGGGATGAACTCGGGCGGACGCCGGTGGAAATCGGCCGGAACGAAAACGGCTTCTGCGTCTCGTTCGAGGACTTTGCCTACAAGAAACTCGGGTACTCGGATTACCGGGAACTCGGCCCGGGCGAAATTGTCCACCTGACCGAAGACGGCTGCAAACAGCTCCGGAAGCCGCAGAAGAAGAAACGCTTCTGCACCTTCCTGTGGATCTACTACGGCTACCCGGCCACCACCTACGAAGGCCTGAGCGTGGAGAACATGCGGTACCGCTGCGGCGCCGCCATGGCCCGGCGGGACAACGTCCAGCTGGACTTCGTGGCCGGCGTCCCGGACTCCGGAATTGCCCATGCCATCGGCTACTCGAACCAGTCCGGCATTCCGTTCCAGCGGCCATTCATCAAGTACACGCCGACGTGGCCGCGCTCGTTCATGCCGACCATCCAGAGCCGCCGGAACCTCATTGCCCGCATGAAACTGCTCCCGGTCAATGACCTCATTGACGGCAAGAAGATGCTCCTCATTGACGACTCCATTGTCCGCGGCACCCAGCTGCGGGAGACCACGGAGTTCCTCTATGAGTGCGGCGCCAAGGAAGTGCATGTGCGCCCGGCGTGCCCGCCGCTCGTGTACCCCTGCAAGTACCTGAACTTCTCCCGTTCCACCTCGGAAATGGATCTCATTACCCGCCGCGTCATCCGGCAGCTGGAAGGAGACAACGTCTCCGACGAGGTCCTGCAGGAATACTGTGACCCCGAGTCCGAACGCTACAAGACCATGGTGGAGGAAATCCGCAAGGAACAGGGCTTCACGACCCTGCAGTTCAACCGGCTCGACGACATGCTCGACGCCACCGGTCTTCCGCACTGTGACCTCTGCACGTACTGCTGGAACGGCAGAGAATAGCCCAATAAAAAAGGACCGCACCGGAAGGTGCGGTCCTTTTGTTTGTCTGCTGGCTTACCAGTCTTTGTCAATGAGATACTGCGGTTTGTCGTTGCCATCTTTCAGCTGGATATGAGTAGCAATGAAGTGCTCAATTTCCTTCTGGGTGAAGATGTGTTTGACCGGATAGGTCGGGTTGGTCTCATAAATGCAGCGCTCGGCAATAATCGGAATGTCTTCATCTTTGATTTCGGCGAAGCCGTACGGAATGTCGAGTTTGTCTTCCAGCTTGCGGACTTCACGCATAAACTTGTGAGCGCGCTCCGAAGCGGTGCCGCCGGTAATGCCGATGACTTCGGCAAGTTCGGCCAGCTCTTCCTGGACATACGGCCCAAGGAAGTCGTCGGAGAAGACGTGGCAAAGGATGACGGACATGGCAAGGCCGTGCGGAATGTGATACAGGCCGCCGAGACGGTGGCCGATACCATGGACGTAACCTACGCCGCCGCGGGTGAAGCACATACCAGCGTCATAAGCGGCAACCAGCATCTGCTCACGGGCTTCCAGGTTGCCGGGGTCGGTGCAGGCGGTCTCAAGATACTTAAAGATGAGACGGATGGCCTCTTTACCGAGGTCGTTGAACCGTTTGTCGTTGTACCAGATGTTGGTGTAGCCTTCAATGGCATGCGTCAGGGCGTCCAGACCGGTGGTCGAGGTGACCTTGGTCGGAAGGCCGACGGTCAGCTCCGGATCCAGAACCGCATAACGAGCGCGGATCAGCGGGTCCGTAATGGGGAACTTATCCTTCGTCTGGGTATCCGTAATGACCGAGGCAATGGTAGTCTCGGAACCGGTACCGGCAGTGGTCGGAACAGCATACAGAGGAGGCGGAAGGAAGCTGTCCAGCTTAATGGGCGGAACCAGACCGGTAAAGACGACCATGAAGACCATCTTACCAAGGGTCTTGACCTGGAAACGCGGACGTGCCACACGTGCAAGGATGGCTTTGGCGCAGTCCATGGCAGAGCCGCCGCCGACGGCAATGGCGCAGTCACAGTTGTTTTCCTTGTAGGCCTTCAGGCCGGTTTCCACGTTTTCAATACTCGGGTTCGGCTGGACCTCGTCATAAATGACATAGTTCAGGCCGACTTCTTTCAGAGCCGCCTCGAGTTTATCCAAAAGACCGAGCTTATGGATGTTGGCATCCGTAACGACGAGGACGGATTTTCCACCTTTTTTGGCCACTTCAGCCGGAATCTTGGCAATGGCCCCGGGGCCCTGAATGATCTTGGGATCCGGTGCTACCCAACCCCAGACATATTCAGCGGCACAGAAAACGCCTTCAATACCTCTCCACAGTTTTTTTTGTGCTCCCCAGGGAAGCCCAGGAACTTGAAAACTCATAGTACTACTCCCTCTCTTAATAATGTTTCTCCATTTGACAGGATAAAGAATGTACCATTGCTGTTTTGCGGGCAATGCTAACAGTTTCATCTTATAACATACGGCTTGGAAAGTACAGTTAAAACAAAAAATTAACAGTTTCTGCAAAATATATGTGCATTTTAATAAAACAAACTGGAACATAAAACCTGACAAAATAACAGCCCGCTGTCCATTACCGGACAGCGGTCTGCTGATTTGTTTAATTCTTATTTTGCCTTGCCCTGGTTGGCAACCGCATTCATTTTGGCTTCCAGTTCTTCTTTGCTCATCAGGTAACGGTGGCTGATGGCCTTGAAGTTGTCGTCCAGCTCATAGACCAGCGGAACGGCCGTCGGAATGTTGGTTTCCAGGATGGCTTCCTTGGTCATGTCGTCCAGATACATGACGAGGGCGCGCAGGGAGTTTCCGTGGGCGGCAATGAGGACTTTCTTGCCGGCGGCAATGTCCTTGCAGATGACATCCTGATAATACGGAACGACGCGGGCAACGCAGGTCTCCAGGCTCTCGGTCAGGGGAAGGTCTTTCGGGTCAACGCCGGCATACGGTTTCTGGTTGGCCGGGTTGCGCTCGTCGGACGGATCCAGGGCCGGCGGGCAGACGTCATAAGAGCGTCTCCAGATCTTGACCTGCTCGTCGCCGTATTTGGCGGCGGTCTCGGCCTTGTTCAGGCCCTGCAGGGCGCCGTAGTGGCGCTCGTTGAGTCTCCAGTCCTTGACCATGGGGATCCATTCCTCGTCCATTTCAGCGAGGACGTTGTAAGCGGTGTGGATGGCTCGTTTGAGGTAAGACGTGTAGCAGATGTCGAACGAGAAGCCCTCTTCCTTCAGTTTCTGGCCGCCGTTTTTGGCTTCCAGGACACCGTTGTCGGAGAGGTCAACGTCCGTCCAGCCGGTAAACAGGTTGGCTTTGTTCCAGACGCTTTCGCCGTGTCTTACCAGTACCAGTGTGTAGCTCATAGGGGTTTCCTCCTTTGGTTTGCTGCTGTGTGAAATATAAAAAACGGTATGGTTGTTGCACTTATTATTATAGAGGATTCCGGTGCTGAAAAAAAGCGCATTTTATGAATTCACGGAACGGAAAAGCCCGTCAGTCCTCCTTGACCGGAACGCAGTACTTGTCGTTGATGTCACAGACTTTTTGCACCCGCCGGCGGTACTTTTCGTCCGTCAGCGGCTCGGTGCCCATCCACGCCTTGACCACTTCCATGGCAATCATGGAGCCAATGATCTTGGCGCCGATGCAGAGGATGTTGGAGTCCGTGTGCCAGCGGGCCAGCTGGGCACAGAACGTGTCCTGGCAGACCGCCGCATAACAGCCGTTGATCTTGTTGGAAATCAGCGCGCTGCCGTAACCGACGCCGTCCACAAAAATGCCGCGGTCACACTCGCCCCGGGCCACCGCCAGCGCGGCGGGCAGCACGAAGTCCGAAAGGTCACAGGAGGCTTCGTCGTACGTACCGAAGTCCACGACCTCATGGCCCTGGGACTCCAGATACGCTTTGATTTCATTCTTGTACTGGGTGCCGGCATGGTCGTTTGCCATTGCAATTCTCATAGGGTGTACTCCTTTCTCAGTGGTGTTTCAGGAACTCCGCCACGGAAAAGTGTTCGAAGTCCGGTATAAAACTCTCTTCGGCCGCTTCCCCCTCCTGGACGAACGCCTGCGTAACGCCGAGGTCCGCGGCATAGTCCACAACCGAACGGTACTCCTCGTCGGAGACTTTGCGGTTCAGTTCGGGAAACCGGCGGATGGATTTCATGGGGGTGTACTGGTTCATAATGGACATCCAGATGCCGTCCCCGTACGTGCCGTACAGGTACCGGATGACCTGTTTGGAGTCCGCGGTCTGCCCGGGCAGGATCAGGTGCCGCACGAGGACGCCGCGTTTCATCAGCCCGGCTGCCGTGTCAAACACCGGGGACCCGGCCTGCCGTACCATTTCGGCAATGGCGGCGGAGGCCACCGGGAAGTAGTCCGGTGCGTGCGAATACCGCTCCGCCGGTTCCGGGGAGAAGTACTTGAGGTCCGGGAGCCAGATGTCCACAAGGCCCTCCATTCGCCGCAGCGTTTCCACCGTTTCGTAGGAGCCGGTGTTGTAGACCACCGGAAGCGTGAGGCCGTTTTCCTTTGCCGTTTTGAGCGATTCAGCAATTTCCGGAACAAAGTGCGTCGGCGTAACCAGATTGATGTTGCTGGCCCCGAGCTCCTGCAGCCGTAAAAAGACGGCGGCCAGGGTCTCTTCGGAGACGGGCGTGCCGCCTCTGCCGCCGGCAATGTTCCCGTTCTGGCAGTAGACGCAGCCCAGCGGGCAGCCCGTGAAAAAGACGGTACCCGAGCCGGCTGTGCCGGAAATGCAGGGCTCTTCCCAGAAGTGAAGCGAGGCCCGCGCAATCCGGATGTCCGCGGTCTCATGACAGCGGCCGCGGGCGCCGGACAAGCGGTCCGCCCGGCAGTTCCGGGGGCAGAGGGTGCAGTGCTGCAGGACCGGGCTGCCGTTCATGGACATGGCCTCCTTCTTCTGGATTCAACTTTATTGTAGAGTCTCCCGTTGACGAATGCAAACCGCTTTCATACAATAGAGAGGATTTCATTTCACGCAACGGAGGACGGTTCATGAAAGCACGTACATTCAGCGGCACCATTCTGGCCTTTCACATGACGGACGAGCGGTATTCCCGCCTGGACCGGATCTGCCGGCGGAACGGCATCCGGCTCCGGCGGGTCCCGGACGAAGACTGCGGCCGGCCCCTCGGGGTGCTGTTAGGCCTTCCCGAAAACGCGTTCCCGGAGGCGCCGGACGCACCGGAGACCCCGGCGGCATCGGCGGCGGTTGACACCGAACTCCTCCTTCTGGCCGACATGAACAATACGGCCCTTGGACGGTTCCTGGAGGAGTCCCGCAAGGAGGACGTCGTTGTGGACCACAAAGCCATGCTGACCCCGACGAACATCCGCTGGACGCCGGCCGAACTCCTGACGGAGCTGAAAGAGGAACACGCGGCCATGCAGCGGCAGCTGCAGGACCAGGAATGAGAACAGCAAATGAAAACTGCCTTACCGTTTTGGTAAGGCAGTATTTTGTTGTTCTTATTCTTCCGGGGGAAGGTCAATGGCTCTCAGGATCTTCTCCAGCGCCTCGTTCACCTCGGGAAGTTCGACGTCTTCCACGCGGCCGGCGTCCACTTTTTCGGAAATGGCCGGGTCAATGGGAAGTTTGGCCAGGACCGGGACCCCGAGCTTTGCCGCCACTTCGTCGGCCTTGCTCTTGCCGAACACGTCAATGGTCTCTCCGCAGTGCGGGCACTTGAGGTAACTCATGTTCTCCACGACACCGAGGATGGGGACGTTCATCATCCTGGCCATGTTGTAGGCCTTTTCCACAATAAGCTGGACCAGGTCCTGCGGCGTGGTGACGACGACAATGCCGTCCACGTCCATGGACTGGTAGATGGTCAGCGGGACGTCGCCGGTTCCCGGAGGCATGTCGACGAACATGTAGTCGACCAGACCCCAGTCCACGTCCTCCCAGAACTGCTTGAGGACGCCGGCCAGGACCGGACCTCTCCAGACGACCGGAGCCGTCTCGTCTTCCAGAAGCAGGTTCATGGAGACAATCTTGACGCCCTTGTCCGAAATGGCCGGTTCAATGCCGACCCCCTCCACGGCGGTGAGCTGGTCCCTGAGGCCGAAGGACTTCGGAATGGACGGGCCGGTGACATCGGCGTCCATAATGGCGGCACGGAAGGTCTTTTTGGCCGCGGCGGCCGCCAGCAAAGACGTGACCAGGCTCTTGCCGACACCTCCCTTGCCGCTGGCAACGGCAATGACATGGTCGACCTGGGAAAACGGGTTGTTGTCCCAGCGGAATTCACTCATATCCATCTGCGGATTCTGGTTTTCAGGCATAACGTTACACTCCTAAACTAGTCGTTTATGATATTATTCGGCTTTTCCCCGGCTGCGCTGTTCGCGGAGCTCACGGAAAAAGACCGAGAGGATTTCGGAGCACTCCGGCTCCAGAATGCCCGGAACCAGCGTTGGCTTGTGGTTATAGGGCAGTTCAAACAGATTGACAACGCTCCCGCAGGATCCGGCCTTCGGGTCTTTGGCCCCGTAGTAGACCGTTTGGATCCGGGAGTTGATGATGGCGCCGGCGCACATGGGACACGGCTCCAGCGTTACGTAGAGGTCACACTGCCAGAGGCGCCAGCCGCCCAGCGTTTTGCAGGCGTCATGGATGGCCTCCAGTTCGGCATGCGCCAGGGCGTCCTTCCCGGTCTCCCTCCGGTTGTGGCCGCGGCCGACAATATCCGAACCGCGCACGACAACGGCGCCGATGGGCACTTCGCCCGTTCGCCGCGCCGCTTCGGCCTCTTTCAGGGCCTCACGCATGAAGTCTTCGGGGGTCGGGACATGGTCCATAAATTCAGCCTCCTGTGTGAATGCTGCCGAACAGTTTGACCAGGAAATAGACAACAGCCGCAAGGGTCGGCGGAGAGATGAGGGTATACAGTTCCGCCAGATGCCGGTAGTACCGGCGGCCCGCCGGCAGCCGGCCGCCCGGGCTGTAGAGTTTGTCCGGTCCCAGCTCCTGGTAATAGGCGCCGAGCCAAATAAGAGCAATGAGTCCGGCAATAATGATGAGGGTGTCCAGAATGATCATGACCGCGGTCAGGACCACGGTGCTGACCGTCTGGTTCAGGATGAGCATGACGACCGCATACAGGTTGTTGACCACATGGATGGCAATGCCGGTCCAGAGGCTTTCGGTCAGGACGACCATCCGGCCGATGACAATGCCCAGGAAGAACGCAAACGGTGCCTGGGACATGTTCCCGTGCATAAGGGCAAAGAACAGGGCGCTGATGAAGATGGCGGCGGAGTCGCCATACTTGCGAAGGGACTGCAGAATAACTCCGCGGCAGACGTATTCCTCCGCCAAAGCCGGGACCAGAACGTCCGCCAGCAGCAGGAAGAAATATCCGGAGACGTTCTTCGGAACGCCGAAATCCGGAGCGGCGTCAAACGTAATGCCGTGCCGGCTGAGGAACAGCGTCAGTGCACCGGACAGATAGTTGAGAAGGATCAGCGCCATGAAGCTGATGGCAATGGCCATGCCGAAGTAACGCCAGCTCGTCGGCTTGTTCAGCCGCAGGTAGTCCGGGCTCCGCTTCTGCAGTTTCCGGATGGCCATGCTCCCGAAGACGAACGGCAGCATGACGACCAGAATGGAGTACACCACCTGGATGACACAGCTCAGGTTGTAGTGCTCCGTGCGGGCAATGCCGAGAAAGGCCAGAAGGTACGAGTAGCCGACCTGCAGCAGCAGGAATGCCAGAAGGCAGAGGCCGATGACCCCGCTGACCTTTAGGATTTCTTTCTTGGTTTCGGACGGCATAGGTTCCACTGCGGCGGGCTCATCATAGTCCCGCCGGACGCGGCCGTACGGGTTCTGCTGAGAAGTAGCCGTAAGAATCAACCTCCTGAAAGCGAACTATGGTTTTCCGCCAGAATGACAATGACGTCTTCGGGGTCCGACGTGGACGAGCGCAGCATTCTGCGGTAACGGAACTTGTCGGAAGAGTCCAGGAAGGCTTCCGCCGATTCCGCATCCGCCAGAAGCGGCGTGGCCTTGCCGAAGTCCACCTGGCCGGTTCCTAGGACGCGCGCGCCGGCGCCGCCGGACACAACAATGTAGTCCGCTGCGCACGAGAAGCTGTCCAGGACCGCCTGGTTGACGGAAAGGCGGTAAATGGGGCAGACGTCCATGAGGGCGCCGGCCTGTTTCAGGGTTTCGCTCAGCGTCGGCTCTTCTTCCTCGCCGCACACCAGAAGGAACTTGCCCTCCATGGCCTCCACGACCTCCTTCGGCTCGGTGGCCTCCGAGAACTCAAAGCCCGGGGTCAGGCCGTAGGCGCGCATCTGTGCGGCGGCGCTGGCCGAAAGGGCGGCCAGATGGATGTCCAGCGGCAGTTTGGCGCTGCCGTCCCGGCGGCGGATGCACTTGACCAGTGCGTCCACGGCCGTGCCGTTTTCAAAGACCAGGCCTTTGTAGCCGCCGTAGAACAGCGGGACGTTGCCCGGCCGCAGGATGACTTTCAGATACGGAAGCACGCTGACCGAAGCACCGAGCGCCGTCAGGCGGGCCGCCAGCTCATGGGTGTAGCTGCGGGTGCCGGCAACGGTCACGCTCATGCCGGTCAGAAGCTGGGTGCGGGTGGCGGCAAAGTTGTACGCCACGACGTCGCCCACCAGAAGGATGGCCGCCGCGTCTTCCTGGTCCGCGCGGCGCGCAATGCTGCCGAGCGTTCCAATAATGGTCTTGCCGCCCGGTTCGTAGCAGTCGACCAGGAGCGCCGCCGGGGTCTCCGGGGCGCGGCCGCCGGTCAGGAGCCGGCCGGCAATGGTCCGCATGTTTTTCTGGGCGGAGCGGAGAACGACGGTGTCCTCCATGGACCCGAGCACGTCATAGTCCGTGTCGTCCTTGAGAAGGTTGTCCACGCTGACGACAGTATAGGAATGGGAGAGGCCGCGGCAGACCAGCGGAATGCCGGCCACTTCCGGATACGCGAGGACCGGGGAAATGCCGGGGATGACGTCGTAGGGAATTTCGGCTTTCTGCAGCGCCGGAATGAGCTCTTCGCCGCGTCCGGAGGCAAAGGCGTCCCCGCGGGTCAGAAGCACCACGTAGCAGCCCTGCTGGGCTTCCCGGATGAGGATCTTGTTGACTGCATTGCCGTCGTATTCCTGGCCCTTTTCCCGGCCGGCGTAAATGGTCCGGCAGGAGGCCTTGGCCTCGGCCAGGATGTCACTGTCCCGGTAACTGTCGTAGACAATGACGTCGGCTTTGCGCACGGCCTGCAGGCCGCGGATGGTGAAGAGGCCGATGCCGCAGCCGGCGCCGGCAATGGTGACCGTGCCCTTGGAGTCGGTACGGCTGAACACGACGTCCTTCAGGGCCTGGCACATTTTCTTGGTGTTGCTGATGCGGTACCGCCGGTTGGCCTCCTTGCCGTTGTAGGCCAGCGCCAGGCAGACATGCTCTTCTGTCCCGTCTTCGGCGGGGTAGATGTCGGCATGGATGAGGCAGTCCTCCGCCGTATCCGGGTCCAGAAGCTGCCGCATGTACTGCTCCACGGCATACCGCTTCATGGCCTGGAGGTCACTGATGTCGTGCAGGACCGTGACGGTTTCGCGGTCGTCCGTCGGGCAGATGATCAGCGTCAGCCCCTCAAAGACCGGCGACGCCACCGTGCGGGTCTCGGAGACGAATGCGTTGCCGAGCACGCCTTCCACGGTCAGTCCGGCCGGAAGGGCATAGGGAATCTGGATTCCGCTGCACACAGCGGCATCCGCGGTTCCGCTGCGGACCGCCTCAATGGCATCCGCAGCCGGGTCTTCGGTGTCCGGCTTCATTTCCAGATACTGGACCTCACCGACGTCCTGTCCC
>ONLO01000084.1 GCA_900318715.1 uncultured Eubacteriales bacterium
GGAAGACCCGGGAACGCAGTCCCGAAGAGAAACTCATTGAACAGATTGCACGGGAGGTGCGCCACCTATGATGATGATAGACATTCTGAATATTGACGGCATGGAAGTGGCCGACATCAGTTCGGATACCCCGGCGGTTACGGACACCGCCGCGTTTGAGGCCCTGGTGAAGATGGTCAAGGAAAACTCTTCGGCCACCCGCATGGCGCTCAACCGCGAAGCCGTCAGCATTGCGCTGCTGGACAGCGGCTCCGGCTTTTCCGCAGACGTTCTGGAAGCCCTTGCCGGAAAAGACATGCACGTAGCGGTCTACGGAGACTTCACCGACCTGCTCGGGAAAGCGCTCAAGGGCTTCGTCTTTGACGACGAAGCGGGCTTTTCCGTGGTATATGCATCCGAAAAAGAGGATGCCTTAGGCCAGCTCTGCGCTCTGAAATAAGGAGGCCTGTTCATGACCCATTGGACCAAACCTCTGCGGGCGGCTCTTTGTTTCATGCTCGCCCTGCTCATGATCCTGTCCACCGCACTCGGTTCCGCCGCCGCTTCGTCCGGCACCCGCAAGGTGACGAAAGCGGACAAAACGGCCATGGCGGAATCCGTCAATCAGTTCGGGTGGAACCTGTACAAGAAGGCCGCCGGCAAGGACAACTACTTCTGTTCGCCCCTGTCCATGGAGGCGGCGCTTGCCATGTGTGACGTGGCCGCATCCGGGACCACAAAGAAACAGTTGGAAAAGACGCTTTGCATTTCCGACTTGCA
Organism: uncultured Eubacteriales bacterium; assembly: GCA_900318715.1. GTDB lineage: Bacteria > Bacillota > Clostridia > Oscillospirales > Acutalibacteraceae > RUG420. Next base: position 760 of record ONLO01000084.1, read on the forward strand.
GTCCTTTGAGCTTGCCATGAAATGGCTGCGCGGCAAATACGCCAGTCCGAAGGACAAGGCCGCCGGCCAGCTGACCGTGGCCAACTCCGTCTGGATGGACAAGAGCCTGCAGACGGCCAAAAACTACCAGAAGGACGTGGAAACACCCCTCAAAACGTATTTCGGCGCGGAAGTCAAACGTGTCGACTTCCGCAACAATACCAAAGGGGTGAAACAGCAGATTTCCCGCTGGGTCAGAACCAACACCGGCGGCATGATCCGCAACTATCAGCCCATCTGTGACGCCTCGACCAAGGCCGACCTCATTAATGCCGTTTACTTCTACGGTGAATGGGCCTCGAAATTCGAGCCGCAGAACACGTCAAAGCGGAAGTTCTACGGCACCAAGGGGACCAAAAGTGTGGACCAGATGGCCATGGGAAGCACCTCGTTCCGGGTCCTTTCCCAGACGAGCGGGGTCCGCGGCATTGCCCTTCCCTACCGGGACGGCAAATTCGAAATGGACCTCTTCATCGGGTCCCGGGCAAAGGATATTTCCGCCGCCATGAAAAAGACGGACCTCCCACAGCTGTTAAAGAAGCTGGACAAGGCCGGATCCGTGAGCGTGCGCACCCTGCAGGTGCCGAAATTCACCATGGACGTCACGTTCAAGGACCTGAAGAAACAGCTGCAGGCCCTCGGCATGAAGGTCCCGTTCACTGCGGACGCCAACTTCAACAAACTTTCCCCGGAACTCTGCATTTCCGACATCAACCACCGCGCCAAGGTGGAAGTGGACGAAGAAGGCAGCCGCGCGGCCGCCGTCACCGAAGTGTCCATGAAAGCCACCGCGGTCATGGACCCGTCCACCGTGGACTTTATTGTGGACCGCCCGTTCTTCTTTGTCATCCGTGAAACCTCGACCGGCATGATCCTCTTCACCGGTCACGTCAACAACCTGTAATGCTATGAAAAATGACACCAAAACATACCGGTACCAACTGACGCTGGAAACCCTGGGCATCGTCTCCGACGAGCTGAAGAAGTTCCTGGCCAGGCGCCGGACCGACGAAAAAGATATCAGCGCTGCGCTTCTTCTGCTGGAAGAAATATCCGTGCGCTTTCTGGAGCACGACCCGGACACGCCCATTTCGGTCCGGGTCCGGGACCGCTTCGGATCCATTACTCTCATCCTGTCCCAGGAATCCGAGGACTACAACCCCATCTCCGAAATCCGGGACTGGGGCACCGAGAGCGAAGACTACTTCCGGACCCTCATTTTCCGCGCCAATGCGGAAAAACTGGACTACGCCCGCCAGTCCGGCAAAAACGTGGTTCTCATCAAAGCACGCCGGCCAAAATTCCACATGGTCATTCTGGCGGTCATCATGCTCCTGCTCGGCATTGTCCTCGGTCTGGTCTTCCGGCATGTCCTGTCGCCGGACCAGATTGCCTTCGTGGATTACAACATCTTTGACATTGTCCAGACCATGTTCTTCCACGCGCTCGGCATGCTGATTGTGCCCATGATCTTCTTCTCCGTGGTCTCCACCATTTCCGGACTGTCCAGCCTGTCCGACACCGGGCGCCTGGGTGCCAAAGCACTCCGGACGTACTTCATGACCACCCTGACCGCCATAGTCCTCGGTTTCGGCGCCGCATTCCTCATCCTGCCGTCCAAACTGACCGGACCCATTCAGGTCCTGGCGGAAAACTACAAGCCGGGAGAGGCCACCGACCTCTTCGGGCGTGACCTCCTCATCAACCTGATTCCCACGGACCTCGTTGCGCCCATCCAGGACGCCAACATTATGCAGGTCATGCTGCTGGCGGTTTTCGTGGGCATTGCGCTCGGCGTTCTCGGCGAAAAGATCCAGGTCGTCAACCAGTTCGTGGCGGACATGACGAAGCTCTTCCAGACGCTGGTCAACATGGTGGCGGCGTTCATGCCGCTGATTACCCTGGCGGCCACGGCGTCGCTCCTGATGATCATCGGCAGCTCCGTCCTTCCGGTCCTGCTGCGGCTCATTCTGGCCGAACTCATTGCCGTCCTGGTCCTCTGGGTGCTGTACTCCCTGCAGCTGGTGTCTGCCGGGCTGTCGCCGGTCCCGTTCTGGAAAGCCCTGCCCGGGTACTTCCGGAAGGCCGGGCTCCCGAACTACAGCGGCGGCTACCTGCCGTACTCCATGGAACTCTGCACCCGGAAGTTCGGGGTCTCCCCGCGCGTGACGTCCTTTACCACGTCGCTCGGCGCCTCCATCAACATGGACGGGGCCTGCATTCACTTCGTACTCTGCAGCGTGCTGTTTGCCCGCCTCTACGGCATTCCGCTGGACGCCAAAATGATTGCCACCATTGCCGTGGCCGTGTTCATCCTCTCCATGGGAGACTCTGCGGTCCAGAATTCCAGCCTCATTTCCATGACTGGTATCCTGACCCTCATGGGTGCCCCGACAGCAGCCCTCGGACTCATCCTCGGCATAGACGCCATTCTGGACATCTTCCGCTGCGGGTCCAACATCATCGGCGACCTCGTAGCCACCATTGCCATCGGCAAGAGCGAAGGTGAAATGACGGTGGAGAAATATCAGTCCTGAACTAAAAAAGCCTTCGTCATAATGGGCACCCAACCCAAGTCAAAAAAGAGCACCCTTCCGGGTGCTCTTTTTTTGTTTCCGGTTTCCCGGTCATTCCGCTTTGGACAGCGTTTTCTTCAGGGTCAGGATGTTACGGTCGTTGACGCGCTGGTAAATGGCGTCGTCCGTATTCTTCTTGACCAGGAAAATGCCCAGACCGCCAATTTCTCGTTCGTCGGCGGACAGCGTCGTGTCCGGATCCTCTTTCAGGAGCGGGTCATAGGATACGCCATTGTCCAGGAAGGTCAGCAGAATCTGGTTCTCTTCCGGGTCGTAGTTGGCCCGCAGAATGACGTAGCCCGTTCCGGGGGCGTAGGCGTATTTTGCAATGTTGACGAACACTTCCTCGGCCGCCAGCGTCAGCTGCATGGTGGCCTTCGCCGGCGCATTGAGCAGCGCCATACGATCCTCAAGCCATCCGGTCACGGTTTCCAGATTCTCCACGTTGGCCTCCAGACGGAGGGAGCCGAGATGGTTTTTGTGGCCGCGGTACTGCAGCGCCATCATCGTAATATCGTCCGCCTGTTCCGTATCCCCTGAAAACGTCCGGAGATCCGTCATGAGAATGTCCAGGAGCTCTTCCGGATCCGCGTGCGGGGACTGGTTCAGCACCTGTACCATCCGGTCCGTTCCGAAGAGTTCCTCGGACGCGTTGGAGGCTTCGGTCACGCCGTCGGTGTAAACGAAGAGCGTGTCACCCGGCTGCAGGGTCAGGGTCTCGTCCTTGTACTGCATGCCGCTGATGCCGCCGATGACGAACCCGTGCTTGTCCTTGAAGAGTTCGAAGGTTCCGTCCGCGCGGCAGATGGCCGGGTACTCGTGCCCGGCATTGGCCGTTGTCAGGACGCCGTTGGTCACGTCGAGGATGCCGAGCCATGCCGTTACAAACATATTGGTCTGGTTGCCCTCGGAGATCTGGCGGTTGACCTTGGTCAGGATTTCCGCCGGGGTTCCGCCCTGGGTGGCCGCGTTCTTGAGGATAATCTTACAAATCATCATGAACAGGGCGGCCGGGACGCCTTTGCCGGATACATCCGCAATGACCAGGGCCAGACGGTCATCGTCCAGGAAGAAGAAGTCGTAAAAGTCTCCGCCCACTTCCTTGGCCGGGTTCATGGTGGCATAGAGCTGGAATTCGTCCCGCTCCGGGAACGGCGGGAACACATTCGGAAGAATGGCTTTCTGAATGCTGCTTGCCACGTTCAGTTCCGTTTCAATGCGGTCCCGTTCGGAGGTCAGGGTCTTCAGGTTTTCCGTGTACTGCAGAATGGCCAGTTCCATCTTGTCAACGTGCATGGCCAGCAATCCGACCTCGTTTTTGGTCCGGACTTTTTCCTGAAGAAGCTTCTGCGGCAGGACATTTTCCCGGGAGAACCGAACGGTCTCTTCAGAAATGGTCCGGATGGGCCGAATGACCTTCCGGTTCAGGATCCAGCTGTACAGCAGCGAGATGAGCAGCATAACGAGCAGAGCGGTCAGGAAAACCGTTTGCAGGAAGCGGCGGCGCGACGCGTTCAGCGCATCCATCTGGCGCTGGACGCAGATGATGCCGATGACCTCACCCTGGCTGTTGGACAAGGGAACCATGGCAGTGACATGGGCGCCGGTGTCGGAGACCCATTTGTCGCGGAAGACCGATTCGCCGGCACTGCCGTTCTCCATGATCCTGCGGTATTTTTGCGCATATTCTTCGCTGGACGTCTCCCGGACATGACCGGGTTCGAAATGGTCGAAGTCTGCCTTGTCATTCATAACGGAGAACACGAAGGTAATATGTTGATAGTCCGTGGGGTCCGGCTGAATGAGGTAGATGAACGTGACGTCCATATGGTTGGCCAGCTTCTGGATACTCTCCATGGCGGCTTTGTACTCTTTCGTCTTCCGGCCCTCTTTGGTCAAGTACTGGTCAATCCGGTCCCGGTCCACAATCTGCGCAGTAATCTCGCCGATCCGGTATCCGTTGTCGGCGTAACGGTCGTCCAAAACGGCTGTGAACTCTTTGTAACCGATATAACTGGTCAGGATTGAGAACAGGAGCAGAGCCAACACGAAGACCACAATTATGTTAACGGCCAGTTTGGTTCGAAAGGGGTTCTGCATAGGTTCCTCCCCGCATTATTCAATAATCAGGATATCGGCGAATCCGGTAATTTCCAACACCTCCATGACGGTCGGCGCCACGTTTTTCATCCGGAGCTCTCCGGTCAGGGACTTGCGGATGGTCAGAAGGACGCGCAGTCCGGCGCTGGAAATATAGGTCAGGTCCTTGCAGTCCAGCACAACGTTGCTGACACCGGAGGACTCCTCCTGGTACGCATTCTGCAGGTCCGGCGCCGTGACGGTGTCCAGACGGCCAGCCAGTTCCATGGTCAGGAGGTCATTTTCTTTTTGTGCCGTAAGATTCAACATATCAGTGGCACTCCTTTTATGAGAATTCGTTGAGGGGTATCAACTGCCCTTATTATAACATAAGGAAGCCGTCCGCTCCATAAGGCAAAGCCCGCTCCGGAAAGCGGGCTATGTCCGGGTTTTGTGTTTACTTGTTCGGGACGAAGATCCAGTCCTCTTTCGAGCCGCGGAATTCCGCCGGAATGTCCCAGTACTTGTCCGTCTGGGCGTCATAGGACATCCGCCGTTTGAGCGGGTACCACCATGCCGCACCGAAGAGAACGCAGAGGGGGTCGTTCAGCCAGCGGGGCAGACCATACTTGACGCCGATTCGATCCCCAATGAGGGCGCACTCTGCCAGTCTCAGGCCGCAAAAGCCCAGCAGCAGCGCTGCGGATTTCTTGAAAACCCAGCGGTACGCGCGAAGAGCCAGATGGCCAGGGAGACCATAAATTCGGTTACCATTTTCATACGTTTGTGTCTCCTTTCCCAGAGAAAGCCATTGGCGTTGTATTCCCTATACGCGGCCAGCTTACAAGTTTATTATAAGGCGAAGGTTCCCCTTCGCCAAAATCCGTTCCTGTCAAAGGCGTTCCCGGTCCTTTGTGAATTCTGTGCAACGGGTCACACCGGAAACCCGGGGTACCGCAGCACGCGTTTGAGGCCGGTCAGTATCTGTTTGGCACGGCCCCAGTCGTTTTCCGTGTTGTAAACGCCCACTTCTGCCACGTTCAGGTCCTTCTGCAGGACCCAGACGTTGAGAAGCCGCTCGGCCAGGAAGCCGAAGACCCGCTTCTGGTAGTCGTTGTACTCCGTAAGATCCAGCTTCGGTTCCAGCGTGAAGAGGATGTCAAAGAGCCAGGCGCAGTACTCGTCAAACAGCGGTTTCTTCATAATGAGCATGTTGAAGAAGTACATCTTGTGGGACGCCATGACGACGTCGAACGCCCAGACGTACTCCGGACACCGGTCCTTCAGGATGGCACGGACCCGGTCCAGGTCCCGGCCGGTGCCGGACTCTGCGCAGTAGTGCTGGCGGACGGAGGCCCCCTTCGGAATGGTGTTCCCGGGAAACGGCAGGACCGCGTCGTACTGGTCCAGCAGGCGGCGGACCTCCTTCTCCGGCAGCGGCTGCGCCCCCGAAAAGGAGCGGGAGAAATAACGCCGGTAATGGTTGATGCCAATGTAGTCGTCCGTGCTGTTCTTCCAGAGCCAGTAGAGCCCGGTCAGCTCACAGTAGTTCGGGTTCTTTTCGGAAATGCTGTCTCCGGTGTCGTCATAGCAGTCGCCGGCGGTGTGCCCGCGGAACGCGCCGACCAGCAGGGTCCGGTACCCCGGCTCCTGCGGTGCGTCAAATTCCTTATGCGTAATGAAATACATGGACATGCCAAACGGCTCCTTTACAGTTGGTTTTTTCGGACTTACCGGGAAACGTAAAGCTTCCGGACTTCGGCTGCAGTCTGCTCAATGGCAAAGCCCTGCTTTCCGAGGTCGTCGGATGCGCCGGGGTTCCGGATGCCGGCGGCGTTCCGGACGGCGTCCGCCCACGGCGACACGTCCTCCGTCAGCGGCAGGAACGTGACGTTCGGGCAGAGATCCAGCTCCCGGGACACCTGGTCGGACGTGACGACCGGCAGGCCGGCGGCTTCGGCCTCCACGCCGACGAGCGGCAGGCCTTCAAACCGGGACGGCAGGACGAAGACGTCCATGGCGGACAGGTAGTCCTCCACGTTCGGGACCGTTCCCGTGAAATGAACGGCGCCGCCAAGGCCGGCGTCCGCCGCCTGGGCACGAACCGTATCTTCGGTTTCCCCGGTTCCAATCAGCACGAGGTGTGCGTCCGGCCGTTCCTTACGAACGGCGGCAAACACCCGCACCAGATACTCATGATTCTTCTGATAACTGAACCGGCCGACGTGGCCGAGAAGAATGGCATGGTCCGGGAGGCCCAGTTCTCCGCGAATGCGGTTTCTGGCCTCCTCCGAAAACGCGAACCGCGCCCGGTCCACCCCGTTCTTCAGGATGCGCACCGGTTTCCCGCAGAGGGCCGGCACAAACTTTGCATCCGCGGCCTCCTTCGAGCACGCGCAGAACTCGTCTGCCGTGCGCCGCAGGACCAGCGAGCCCAGCGTCCGGAGCACCACGTTTTTCAGGGTGACCTTCTCCACCCCGCAGTGGGAGTGCACCAGGACCCGCTTCACCCCGCACCGCCGCGCGCAGACGGCGAAAATGCAGAGAATGGAAATGCTGCCGGAGTGCACATGCACCACGTCGTACGGGCGGGACCGCAGGACCTTCATGAGCGGTTTGACAATGCCGAAGCGGCTGCCGCCCGGGTTGAAGGTCTCCCCGAGTTCCAGCACCGTGCCGCCCCAGGATGCCGCAGCCTCCCGGTACGCGTCGTTGTCACAGTAATAGGGCGTCAGAAGGTCGACGGTCATGCCGTCCCGGTCCATGTGGGAAATGAGCTCCCGGACAAAGGACTCCTGGCCGCCGTTCGAAATGGGTTCGCCGAAGGCTTCCAGCACTCTCATTCGTCCGCCCCCTTTCCCGGAACCGGATTCATGGGGACGTACCGGATGGGCGGATGGAACCGGAACCCGGCCGCCGTCCCGACGAAAATGTATTTGATCCGCGCCAGCCGGTGGTCCGGGGACTTGCGGATAATGCGCAGGATATGACCAATTTTCCGGATGATGTCATAGGCAATGCCGCGCACACCTTCCCGGCGGTACAGATAGAACTCGTTGCGGTACAGATAGTAGTACCGTTCCAGCCGTTCGGGCAGATCGGTGGCAATGTTGACGCCGATGTTCGTCTTGCATTTGTGCGTAACAACGCTGTCCGGCACGTAGTAACAGGGGTACTTCCGGGAAATCCGGCGCGAGTACTCCCAGTCGTCCGTCCAGATGAAAAACTCTTTGATGGGCAGGCCGATGTCCCGGATGACCCGGGTCGGCACGAACAGGGACACGAAGGACGCGAAAAACAGCGGGGTCGGCTCCCCTTCGAACGCCTGTGTCTTGTGCGTCAGCGTCCGGCGCGGAATGTTCATCTTGCAGAGCGAACCGTCCGTCCACAGCACCTTGCTGTTCAGGAATCCGTAGTTCCCGCCGAGTGTTTCGTCCCACTTCAGGAACGCTTCCAGCGCATCCGGATGCGGAATGCAGTCGTCATCCATAATCCAGATGAAGTCGAAGCCGAGCTGTGCCGCGTAGTCAATGCCGTACTGGAACCCGCCGGCCCCGCCGAGGTTGGCGCCGGTGTTGTGGTAGTGGATGTCTCCCCGGGCGATGTAGCTCTCCAGCGCTTCC
>ONLO01000082.1 GCA_900318715.1 uncultured Eubacteriales bacterium
CGAAGCGGCCGACAAAGCTGCCGAGAAGGCGGAAAAGGAAGCTGCCAAAGCTGCTGAGAAAGCGGAAAAGGAAGCTAAGAAGGCGCAGAAGAAGGCGGAGAAAGCGGCGAAGGAAGCAGCCGATGCGGCTGACAATCCGGAAAAGGCCGCCAGGAAGCGCCGCCGCAAGACGCGTCTGACCGCGCTTGGCATCCTGCTGCTCCTCCTGGCGCTCATTATTGCCGGCACCATCCTTTATATGCGCAGCCATATTATGCTCGTCACACCGACGAAAAAGGAACCCTACTTCAACGAAGGGCTCATGTGCTACGGCTACGACGGATACGGCAGCGTGACGGACGCCACGGCCGCCATCAAGGAGCCGCTGGAATACCAGATTATGAATTACGAAGCGCTCTACGCCGACATCTTCGGCCTGAGCCGCCAGGAAGTCCGGAAATCCGGCATGTTCAGCGAAGAGAATGTCAATAAGGACTTCCTCTTCAAGGACAAGACGGCGCGCGAATTCGCCTCGTATTTCCATGCGGTGGCCAAAGACGGCACCGGCCTCTCCAACGGAGACTCGGTGACCGTGGTCGTTACGGCGGACTCCGACAAGATCAACGCCATGCCCGGCGCCAAGCACACCTTCAACGCGGGCAAGACCGCATCCAAGACCTATCTGGTCACCGGCCTTCATAAGCCGACCGTCGTCATTGACCCGTTTGAGTCGGTCTACGGTGTCTACCAGACCGAAGACGGAGAAACCACCATTGACGTCGACCCGACGTACCGGGAAACGTTTGATGACTTCACCATCTTCAATCCGACCCTGGACAAGGCCCTGGTAGCGGGCTACCGCGTCCGGTCGTCCGAGGACAAGATTGCCGGCAACTACGACTTCACCGCTGACTGGACCCAGACGTACAAAGCCGGTGACACCGTAACGGTCCGCTGCGTGGACGCCGACCTGGACGCATCCACGGTTGACGCGGAAGCCAACTACGTCATCCTGGACGACGGCGTGGTCCTGGCCCCGGCGGTACGGGACTACCAGGTTCTGCCGTGCACCACTATGGTCAGCGGCCGCAAGGAAGTACAGGATCCGAGCCAGCTGCTCATGGCAGCCTCCAGCTACGCCAAAGCGCACTTCGGTTCGCGCTACGTCCTGGCGGACGTCTGGACCGCCTGCCCGAAGAAAGGCAACAAGCTGAAGAAGTCGGATTACAAGAACTTTGCCGCCGTGCTCGTACAGGCGGACGGTTCGTGGAAGAACCTTGTCTTTACGGACCTTCAGGTCGACGGCAACGGCAACATTGTGAACGTCTCGCATACGCCGGTCCTGTTCCAGGACGAAACGGTTTCGTATGCCACCCGTCAGAACTACATCAACTACCTCATTGAGAACTACGGTTCCGACTACGCGTTCACGCATCTTTCGCTGAAATAAGCGGAAGGCGGTGCCAAAATGATAAGCCAGCCTCGTTCCGGGGCTGGCTTTTTGTTTTGCAGTTTTAGCCGACGTAGATGAGCGGTGCGGATTCGAGGTATGAGAACTCCACGTCCGGGAACTCGGATTCCAGAAGCTTTTTCATGACCGGCATGGAGACGGTCTCCGTCTCGTAGTGGCCGGCGGCCAGCAGGGCAATGCCGGCGTCAATGGCGTCCAGAAAGTCGTTGTGCTTGGCGTCACCCGTGACATAAGCATCAATGGGGGAGCCGTCGGACAGCGTGACCTTTTTCAGGTCCGGCAGCATGGACGCGCCCGAACCGCCGCAGACCGCTACCGTCTGTACCATCTTTTCGGGCATTGTGACACGCACGACCGTGTCCAATGTGGCCGCCACAACGTCCGCAAATTCCTCCGCCGGGACCAGCCGTTTCAGCTTGCCGGCGCGCAGCATGAAGTTGCCGTTCTCGTCAGGGAGAATCTTCTCCACATCGTCGAGGAGCAGGAGCCCGGCAAGGACGTCGTTGACGCCGCCGTCGGCCATGTCCCAGCACGTGTGCGCCGAAATGACGCTGATGCCTTTGGCAATGGCGCGGTACACGGGGCTGTCTGCAAGCACGCACGTCAGGGGGTCGAAGATGACCGGGTGATGGCTGACGACCAGCTCCGCGCCGAACGCCGCCGCCTTATTCAGGGTGTCGTTGGTGACATCCAGGCAGACGCCGACTTTCGTCACGTCCCGGTCGGGGTCCCCGACGAGGAAGCCGCTGTTGTCCCAGTCCTCCTGGGTGTCAAACGGCGCAATGGAGTCAAGAAACTTGTAAAAATCCGAAACCTTAGCCATGGAGTGCCTCCTCAATGGTCTGCAGGACAGCGGCCAGCTGCCGCCGTTCGTCGTTGTGGGTGCCGCTGCCGTCGGTTTCATCGGCAGCGGTCAGTGCATAAAGCCGTTTTCTCAGGCGATTCAGAACGTGCTCAAAATACTCCAGCTTCTGTTCCTCCGGAGCGGTGCTTTGGAGCAATTCGCCGAGGTAACACCCGGCGGGGTAGACCGGCGGCCGGTCATGAGAGGTGCCGCTGGTCGGCGCGAGCGGGGACGGAAGAGAACCGTTCGTGCACGCGGTCGGCGCGGCAGGGCTCTCCGCCTCCAGCGCCAGATATAAGCGGCCGTCGTCACGGCAGAGCTGCTCCTGCACAATGCGGAAGCCGTTCGCGTAAAGAAAGGCGCGCAGGTCTTCGGGGTGGCTCTGCGGCTGCAGCACGAAGTGGCTGTCTTGCTCCCGGAGCCAGGGCGCCGCGGCCAGGATGTCGGCCATGAGGTTGCCGCCCATGCCCGCCAGGACGAAGTCGTGGCAGAAGCCGGGCGGGAACGCGGCAAGGCCGTTGCTCTGCGTGAGCTGCACGCGGTCGGAGACGCCGGCGCGCGCCACCGTCTCGGCCGCCTTCTGCAGCGGGCCGGAACGCAGATCCGCGCAGTAAGCGAACGGAATAACGCCGTGCTGCAGCAGCGCCGCCGGCAGGTACGCGTGGTCCGTGCCGACATCCGCCAGAGGCCGCCCGGGCCGCACCAGCCCCGCCACCATTTCCAACCTTGGAGATAAAGAGACCGAATAACTCATACGTACATGCGGAACATCAGTTCTTCAAACTTTGAATGGGGGCCGGAATGCGGCCGCCGCGGTCTATGAATTTCTTGGGGCTTGCCGTGTTTACCTGCATAATGGGAGCCGACCCGAACAGGCCGCCGTAGACCAGTTCTTCGCCCGGCTTTTTGCCGACCGCCGGTATGACACGAACGGCCGTGGTCTTGGAGTTGATGAGACCAATGGCCGCTTCGTCGGCAATAATGCCGGAGATGACTTCGGCGGGCGTGTCGCCGGGGATGGCAATCATGTCGAGGCCGACGGAGCAGACCGCCGTCATGGCTTCCAGCTTCTCAAGTTTGAGGCACCCGGAGCGGGCGGCGTCTATCATGCCGGCATCCTCGGAGACCGGAATAAAGGCGCCGGAGAGGCCGCCGACCTGGGAGGAGGCCATGACGCCGCCTTTTTTCACGGCGTCGTTGAGCAGGGCCAGGCACGCCGTGGTGCCGGTGCAGCCGCACTGCTCAAGGCCCATCTCTTCGAGGACATGGGCAACGGAGTCGCCCACCGCCGGCGTCGGCGCCAGCGACAGGTCGACAATGCCGAACGGCACGTCCAGCCGGCGCGAAGCCTCATGGGCCACCAGTTGGCCGACCCTGGTAATTTTGAATGCCGTCCGCTTGACCATTTCCGAGACTTCGGTAATGTCGGCGTCGGGAATTTTGGCCAGGGCCGCGCGGACTACGCCCGGGCCCGATACGCCGACGTTGATGACGCAATCCGGCTCGCCGGCGCCATGGAACGCGCCCGCCATGAACGGATTGTCCTCAACGGCGTTGCAGAAAATGACTAATTTGGAGGGGCCGACGCAGTCCCGGTCCGCCGTCAGTTCGGCCGACTCTTTGACAATCTGGCCCATGAGCTTTACGGCATCCATGTTAATGCCGGATTTCGTCGACCCGACGTTCACAGACGAACAGATATGCTCCGTGACGTTCAAGGCCTCCGGAATACTGCGGATGAGAGCCTCATCGCCCGCGGCAAAGCCCTTCTGGACCAGTGCGGAGTATCCGCCGAGGTAGTTCACGCCGACCGTTCCGACGGCGCGCTCGAGCGCTTTGGCGTAGAGGATCGGGTCGCCGCCCGATGCGGCAACCAGCATGGCAATGGGCGTTACCGAAATGCGCTTGTTGACAATGGGAATGCCGTATTCGCGCTCAATGTCTTCGCCCGTCTTCACAAGGTGCTCCGCCTTGCGGCAGATCTTGTCATATATTTTGCTGCACGACTCCTGAATATCCGTACTGGCACAGTCCAGGAGCGATATGCCCATGGTAATGGTCCGGATGTCCAGGTTCTCGTTCTCAATCATCTGGATGGTTTCCAGGATGTCGGAAGTATTTAAGTCAAACATTGTGTCTCCTAAGATATCCTCAGTTTTTTCGAATCCTCAGATGCGATGCATGGAATTAAAAATATCCTCATGCATGACATGAATGACGAGGTCGTTTTCTTTGCCGTATGCGGCAATTTTGTCGGCAAATTCACCGAACGGAATGCTGCAGCCGTCTACCGTAATCATCATGATCATGCAGAACATGTTCTCCAGAACCGTCTGGGAAACGCCTTCAATGTTAATGTCGTGGTCTGCACAGAACGTGGAAACCTTAGAAAAAATGCCGACTTTATCTTCGCCGACGACCGTCAGTACTGCTCGCATAAAAAACCTCCGTGGTTAAGATTTGCCATATTGTAACATGAATTATTAAGGAATGCACTCCATTTGACACTGTTTTTTGGAGCGGTTGTGTGTTAAAATACTGGCGTTATCCGACGAAAATGTTGTGCTTTTTGGGGTCGTTCAGTTTCTGCTTGTCCCGAGAGCACGCCTGGAAAAGAAAGGAATTGCAAAATGATAGTAAAGGCTGCAGCAAAAATCAATTTACTGCTGGATATCCTCGGCCGGACGGACGACGGGTATCATACGGTCTTTATGGTCATGCAGTCCGTGGGAATCCAGGACACCCTGACAGTGGACCTCGGCGGCAAAAAGGGCACCATTACAGTGACCTGCTCGGATGAGAAGATTCCGTCGGGCGCAGACAACATCTGCTGGAAGGCCGCGGATGCGTTTTTCAGCGCGCTGCGCATGCCGAACCCGGGCGTGTCCGTCCACATTGAAAAACACATTCCGTCTGCGGCAGGCCTTGCCGGCGGCAGCGCGGATGCGGCCGGCGTCCTCGTGGCCCTCAATGCCCTGACGGGAGCGGGCCTCTCCGAGCGCGAGCTCTGCCGCATTGGCCTTACGGTCGGGGCCGACGTGCCCTTCTGCATTATGGGCGGCACCATGCTGGCGCAGGATATCGGCGGCGTGTTGGCGCCGCTGCCGGACGTGCCGAACGACTGGTATGTCCTGGTCAAGCCGGACCAGGACGTTTCCACCGGAAACGCCTACGCCGCGTTCGACTCCACCAACAACATCCGTCACATGGCCTGTAACGATATGCTGCACGCCATTGTCAAAGAAGACTTTGAAAAAATGTATGCGTGCGTCGGGAACGTCTTCGAGCAGCTCGTTGAGGTGCCCGGCCGCGTGGAAATCAAAGCCATTATGCGCGGCTACGGTTCCGCCGCTTACTGTATGAGCGGCAGCGGCCCGACCATCTTCGGCATTTTCCAGGATGGGGAAGACGCCGCCTCCTGTGCCGACGCCCTCACCAAAAAGGGCTACAAAAACGTCTTCCTCTGCCGCCC
>ONLO01000039.1 GCA_900318715.1 uncultured Eubacteriales bacterium
GCCGGCGTCCGGAACCTGGTGGACTCCCATGTCGACTTTGCCAAGAGCCGCAACCTCATTATTGCTGCGGTCATCCTGGTGGCTTCGCTCGGCATGACCGACGGTCTGTCCTTCCACATTGGCAAAGTTGCCATTACGCTCTCGGCGCTTGCCGTCGGCTCCCTTGCCGGTATCCTGCTCAACGCCATCCTTCCGGGCAAAGACTATGTCTTCGACGCCAACCCCACCGAAGAGGGCACCGGCGCCAACATGTCCTCCAGCCCGAACGCCGTCATGTCCATTAAACGGCGCCAGGCCGAAAAGGAAGCCAAAGACCACATGAAGGCCGCCCAGGAACACCTGAAGGCTGCCCGTGAGGCCTCGAAAGCCGCGGCTGAGGCTGCCGACGCCATGGAAACCTCCGCGGTTGAGGCTGCGGACACCGTTGCCGAAGCTGCTGCCGATGCCGTGGAAGACGCGGTGAAATAAGCAAAGGCGTTTCCCGGAAACACCGAAGCTTCCTATAAGCACAAAGAAAAGGACCGCTCCCAACGGAGCGGTCCTTTTTATGTTGGTTCTTATTTCTTGAACTCGTCGTAATCTTTGTAGATGTCCCAGTCGTAGATGTTGTTCTCGTTCGTGCCGTGGTCGGCATACCAGACCTGTGCAAAGAAGGGGTTCTTCTTGGCAATTTCGTCGTAACGCCACGGAAGCGGAATGTCCTTCGGAGACCAGTGGCCGCCGCGGAGGACGGTGTTGACGCTGAGGTCGAACTGGTTGCCGTCGGCATCTTCCCAGGTCACCGGGGTGTAGATGTCCGGGACTTCCTTAGAGATGAGTTTGCCGCCGCGGAATTCGGCTGCCTTCTGCAGGTCTTCCACGGTCAGGTTCTCAACGCCCTTGGACTCGTCGTAGCCGTGGTCCAGATACGTCGGGGTCTTGGACGGAATGTAGACATTTACGTCCTTCCATTTCTTCGGAATCATCTTCCAGTTGTCATAACCGAAGTTGTCACGGTCTCCCCAGTAAGCGGTGAGACGGTTCTGGTCACGGTTCTTGACCCAGGTGCGGGTGCCGAAACGCTTGTCAAGGGCAATGAGGCCCATGGCTTCGCGGGTAATCTGGGAAATGACGGGCAGCTTGGTGACAATGGACAGTTTGTAGAACCACGGTACTTCCTTGGCCATCTGCTTGAAGTATTCCTCGGCCGGAATGTTGTGGCGGAAGTGGAGGTAGTCCTCCAGGACGTCGGAGTCCGCATACCACTGGCCGTGGAAGTTACGGTTGATGATCCAGCGCGGCTTGAAGACACGGCGGGTGGCGTCATGGCCCATGCCGATGGCGTTGAGCAGGAGGTCTTCAAACTCGTAGAGCGTAATGCGGAAGGTGTCACCGGAACCAATGTTGTAGAACTTCCGGTAGAACTCATCCGGCAGGTTGTCGTTGCAGACGCGCTCCATGAGGGTGGCGGAGTCGGTAATGGTGGCCCACTCCAGGCAGATGTTCCACGGAACGTGGAACATGATGGGATCCATGTTTTTCAGGATGGCCGGATACAGAATGCCGGACTGACGCATGGAGACCCACTTTTTCAGGCCGGATTCGGCGAAGACGCGCTCGGCCTGGACTTTGGAAATGGCATAGTGGTCATAGACGGAAATTTTGATCGGGTCACCAGTGCGGCCCCAATGGATGGGATCCGGACGGTTGCCGGTCTCGGCAACGGTGCCGATGTAGACGACGGTAATGTCGTCCGGGTTCGGCTGCGCCTTGACGGCTTTGACAATGTTTTCCGCCGCGGTGACGTTGGTTTTCAGGGTTCTCTTCGGATAGTAGTCAGCTGCCGGAGAGACGAGGCCGCCAATGTGCAGGACATAACTTGCGCCGGTAATGCCTTCAAGGATGGCGTCATAGTTGCCGAAGTCGCCCCAGACAATCTTGACCCGCGGGTCATTCGTGTAGTCGGCGAACTTCTCGCGATTCTTCTCGGAATCACGAAGCAGAACGGCGAGGTTGAGGTCCGGGCGGTTCTTGTAGATTTCCTGGAACGAAGCCCAGCCCATGTTACCGGAGGCACCGGTAATGAATACGGTTTTGTTTGCCATTCGTTTTTCCTCCTGTTTACGAAAGATCTTTGCACAGTTTTCGGTAAGCGTGCCTTACCGATACATAACAGAAATAGTCTATCATCTTCGTCTATGGTTTGGCAAATAAGTTTTTAAAAAGAAAACAAAAAATAAGGGCTGCCGGGGCAGCCCTTATTGGGTTCGTTTTCAGATGGTGAAGTCCTGTTCCGTGAAGTCCCGTCCGTATTTCGGCTTGCGCGGTTTTCCGGAGGGAATGAACAGCAGAAGCGCAATGAGGAACAGGGAAATGGCCGCCAGGATGGCGAAGAAGTTGTACGTGTGCTTGACCGCGTATACGGTAATGCCGGCAAGGCCTTTGATGGTGTGGGTCACTTTGCCGAGGTAACCGTCGTTCTTCACGTTGTACTGGGAGCCGTGGTCGTCGGCGACGATCAGATATGTTTCACTGCCTTCGACTTTGATGTCCTGGACATAACCGAGGGAACGGTCATTCTGCGTGGACATGACAATGTCGTTCGGCTGGAGCTTGCTCAGTTCCTCACCCTTGAGGACCACAATGTCGTCGGTGGTGACTTCGTTGACGTCATTCCGTCCGACCGTGGCGCACCGGATGCCGAAGAAGCCTTTGTCCGTATGCGTGGCGAAGTAGGAGCAGATGCCGCTGACCAGCGCCGACAGAAGGGTCAGGCAGAGGAGAAAGGCAATCAGCGTGCGGATGCGGGACCGTGTCTTGGACGGGGCACGCTCGGGAACCGTGGCGCCCTCCGGCGCCGGGACCTCGGCAAACAGGCCGTCCTCGGTGAGTTCCGGCTGGTCATAGACGTCGTCCAGCACCTCCGTGTCGGCCGGTTGATAAAACGGCTCTGCGGGAGGGGTCCAGACCGGAGCAGCCTCGGGGACCGGCTCGGCGGCAGCGGCAGCCGGTTCGGCGGCAGGCGCCGCAGGCTGGGGCTCTTCGTCGTCCTCGTAGAACTCGTCGTCGTCAAAGTCCAAAGCTTCCGTCAGCTCTTTGTTTTCCCGGGACAGTCTTGCAACCTGTTCCTGGAGGCGGACAATTTCGTCGAGATACTGCTCGTTTTCCAGCTTTAAGTCTTCCACGTTAGCGTCCAGAACGCCGGACTGCTGGATTTTCTTCAGCCGTTTGGCAAAGGAGACACAGTCCTTGTGGAGTTTTTCGTTCTTGGCTTTGAGGTAGGCATTTTCTTCGTTGAGATTCCGGACATAGGAATCTACGGCACTGCGCTCATATCCGTTGGAAACGGTACGGAAGGTTTCAATTCCGGCACGCTTCCCGGCACCGGAGGGCATGCCGTTTCTGTTATTAGCCATTTGCTTGCCTCCAAATCTGGCGGCTCCGGGCAAGACGCCACAAAACCGCATTGTTGCCATTATTTTAAAAGAGAATGCGTTTAAAAGCAATAGCTGGAAACCCGTTTTCCGAAAAAATGTGTGACACGGTTTGGCAATGTCCGGCGGTCCGGCCGTCGGTCCGGAAGCATGCTGCAATCCGGCTGCGGGACGGCACCGTTCGTTGAAAGAACGGGTAAAAAGATGTAAAATAAATCTGATTGCGATTCTTTTAAAGGGGAGAGAGTTTGAAAAACACCGCACTGACCGCTCTCGGCGGAATTATTACGGCACTTTCGGTGTTCTTCATGTTCCTGTCCGGCATCATTCCGAACATGACGTATGTCATTCCGGCATTCAGCGGCTTGCTGCTGATTGTGACGCTGGAGGAAGCGGAGCTGAAGTGGTCGTTCTTCATTTTCACAGCCGTTTCCATTCTGTCACTCATTATTGTGGCGGACAAGGAAGCCGCGGTCATGTATGTGTTTTTCTTCGGGTACTACCCGGCGGTCAAAAAGCTCTACGAAGCGCATTTCCACGGGCTGCTCCGGATCCTGCTGAAACTCATCACCTTTAATGCGGCAATTGTTCTTGGATATCTGCTGTTGATCTACGTTTTCCTGATTCCGTCCGACATGATGCAGGACACCTTTGGGTTCTGGGGGCCGGTCGTCCTTTTGGCGCTGGGCAACATTGTGTTCCTGGTCTACGACCGCCTCATCAACAGTCTTACTTATCTCTACCACAAGAGAGTACATCCAAGAGTTCAGAAGCTGTTCCGGTAAACCCTGCCGGACTTGAGAAAGGACCTGACTATGAGCGCATCGTTGCTTGCCCGGATTGAAGAAGAGTATCCGCACCTGTCCAAAGGACACAAGAAACTGGCGGATTATATCCTGGACAATTATGATAAAGCGGCGTTCTTTACCGCGGCCAAACTGGGAGAAGTCACCGGCATCAGTGTTTCCACGGTCGTGCGTTTTGCCACGCATATGGGGTACGAAGGGTACCCGGAATTCCATGCCGCCCTGCAGGAGGCCATTAAGGGAAAACTGACGGCCACCCAGCGGCTGGAGGTCGGGGACACCCAGCTGGCCGGCGTCAGCATTCTGGACACCGTTCTGCAGACGGACATTGATTCCATCAAGCGGACGCTGCAGACCATTGACCGCGACGCCTTCGCCGGCGCCGCTGACGCCATCAACGGGGCAAAGCACATTTACATCCTGGGCGTCCGGAGCTCGGGCCCCATTGCCAGCCTCATCCACTACTACTTCAAAATGGTGTACCCGGAGGTCATCCTCATCCGGTCCACCAGCTCCAGCGAAATGTTCGAGGAGCTGTTCCGCATTGGCCCGGAGGACGTCTGCATTGCCGTCAGCTTCCCGCGCTACTCCAAGCAGGTCTACAACATGCTGAGCTACGTCCGGGACCGGAAAGCCCGCATTATTGCACTGACCGACCATCCGGACGCGCCCATTGCGTCCATTTCGGACTTCGTGCTCATTGCGCGCACGAGCATGCTGTCGTTCCTCGACTCCATTACCGCGCCCATCAGCATTGTCAACGCCCTCATCCTGGCGGCCTCCGGCGGCCGTCATGACGACGTCGTCACGAACCTCAGCGAACTGGAACGCGTCTGGGACCTCTACGACATTTACGAGAAGCCGGACGAGGACGAACCGGTCCGGGAGGAGAGCCCGGATGAATAACCCCGTTGCCGTCATCGGCGGCGGCGCGGCAGGATGTCTTGCGGCAGCCTTTGCGGCGGAAGCGGGGAGTCCGGTCGTGCTCATTGAGAAGAACAGCCGCATTGGACGGAAAGTCCTCATCTCCGGCAAAGGCCGCTGCAACGTGACGAACGCGCAGTACACGGTCCAGGATCTGCTGGACCACATCCCAGTGAACGGGCGCTTTCTGTACAGTGCATTTTCGAACTTCATGCCGCAGGACACCATGGACCTGATGGAGTCCCTCGGCGTGCCCCTGAAATTGGAACGCGGAAACCGCGTGTTTCCGGTCTCCGACCGGGCCATGGACATTGTGGATGCCCTGGACCGGAACTTAAAACAGCACCATGTGAAACAAATGACTGACCGGGCCACGGGCCTGGTCGTGGAAGACGGCCGCGTCACCGGGGTCCGGACGGAGCAGCACGGCACCATTGCCTGCCGCGCCGCCGTTCTCTGCACCGGCGGCCTGTCCTATCCGCGCACCGGCTCCACCGGGGACGGATACCGGATGGCGCAGGAGCTCGGTCATACCATTACCCGGCTGACCCCATCTCTGGTGCCGCTGGTGGCGGACGACCCGTGCTGCAAGGACATGCAGGGCCTGTCCCTGAAAAACGTTACGCTGCGCCTTCTGGACACCGCTTCCGGCAAGTGCCTGTACGAGGAACTCGGAGAAATGCTTTTTACGCATTTCGGCGTCTCCGGACCGCTGGTCTTAAGCGCCAGCTCCATGGTCCGGGACATGCAGCCCGGCCGGTACCATCTGGTCATAGACTGGAAACCGGGGCTCTCGGAGGAACAGCTGGACGCCCGCCTTCTGCGGGACTTTGAAAAGAATGCCAACAAGGACTTCCAGAACTCCCTGGGGGCGCTGCTTCCGGCCACGGCCATTCCGGTCTTCGTGGCAAAGAGCGGCATTCCGGGAGACAAGAAAGTCCATCAGATTACGAAGCAGGAGCGCCAGGCCCTGCTGGACTGTTTCAAGCGCTTTACGCTGCCGGTGGCGGATTTCCGCCCCGTGGAGGAGGCCATTGTCACCTCGGGCGGCGTCAGCACGAAGGAAATAAACCCGAAGACCATGGAGTCCAAACTGGTTTCCGGTCTTTACTTTGCCGGCGAGCTGATTGACGTCGACGGATACACCGGCGGCTTCAACCTTCAGATTGCCTTTTCCACCGGCAGCCTTGCCGGACACTATGCAGGAGGAACCAACGACTATGTTTAACATTGCCATTGACGGACCGGCCGGCGCCGGAAAGAGCACCATTGCCAAGACCCTTGCAAAGAACCTGGGGTTCATCTACGTGGACACCGGTGCGCTGTACCGCGCGGTTGCGCTGTTCATGCAGAGCCGCGGCATTACGACCGACGACACGGAAGCGGTGCAGGCCGCCCTCCGGAGCGCGGACATTGAACTTCGGTTCGTGGACGGCGCCCAGCGGGTGTACCTGAACGGCCAGGACGTCTCCGAAGACATCCGCACCCCGGAGGTCTCGGCAGCCGCCTCGGCCTTCTCGGCCATTCCCGCGGTCCGGGAGTTCCTGTTCCACCTGCAGCAGTCCATTGCGGCGGAGAACGACTGCATTATGGACGGCCGGGACATTGGAACCGTGGTCCTGCCGGACGCCGACCTCAAGATCTTCCTGACGGCCACCGCCGAAGACCGCGCCATGCGCCGGCACCTGCAGTTCCTGGAGCAGGGCATTGCATCCAGCTACGAAGAGGTCCTTGCGGACCAGAAACAGCGGGACTACCAGGACACACACCGTGAAATATCACCGCTGAAGGCGGCCGATGACGCCATTGTCGTCGACACGACCGGAAACGAGTTTGAACAATCGGTCAGCATCTTAATGAACCTTATAAAGGAGAATTTAAAATGAGCAGTACGACGGAACGGAAGGACATGCCGTTTGTCAGCAAGAAACCCTTCCAGTACAACTATGACAAAAAGCTTCGCAACAACCACATGCAGCGCGCCTGCCAGTGGATTGCGGACATCATCATCGGCCGCGCCTTTGAGAGTGTGGAATACCACAATCCGGAGAACGTTCCGGATGAGGGCCCGTTCATCCTCTGTGCCAACCATGTCAGCGCCACGGACCCGGTCAACCTGAGCCGCGGCTTCCGCGGTAAGCGGGAACTGTGGTTCATGGCCAAATCCGAGTACTACCAGATGTTCTACACCCGCTGGGGCCTGAACATCTTCAACGGCTTCCCGGTCCACCGGGTGGGTGCGCCGGACCTGTCGGCTCTTCGGTTCGCCATACGCGTTCTGAAGGACGGCCGCTTCGGTCTGGTCATCTTCCCGCAGGGCGGGAGGGACCTGACCCGCAAACACCCGCGGGAGACGCCGGCCAAAGCCGGTACCGCTGCCGTGGTGCGGGAGGCGAAAGTCCCCGTGGTGCCGGCTTCCATCCACATGGATCCGAACCTGGACGAGCTGAATCCGAAAGTGGTTATCCGGTACGGAAAACCCATTGCCTACGAGGAATTCGGCTTTACGGAAGGCAAACGGAACCACAAGGAGCTCCAGAAGGCAACCGACCTCATCATGGAGCGGATCTACGAACTCTGGGAACAGGATTTTAAAGACGCATGAGCACCAAGCCAAGCATTATTTTAGCCGACCACGCCGGCTTCTGCTTCGGTGTGGAAGCGGCCGTCAGCAAAATTGAAGAGGTTCTCAAAACGCATGACAACGTCTATGCGCTCGGGGATGTCGTGCACAACGACTTCGTCAACGACGGCCTCCGGGAACAGGGTCTCACCATTGTGGACGAGGCTTCCGACGTTCCGGACGACGCGCTCGTGGTCCTGCGGACCCATGGGGTTCCAAAGAGGGTCTATGAGTATTTCGAAGAGCGCTGCATCGCATATGAAGATGTGACCTGTCCCTTCGTCAAACGGACCCACCGCATTGTCTCCAAACTGGACCCGGAAACGGACCTTCTGTTCGTGGCGGGGGAACCGACCCACGCCGAGGTCATCGGCATCCTCGGACACGCCGCCTGTGAAACGTACGTATTTTCCAGTTGCGAACAATTGGAGGAACTTCTGGAGGCACACAAAGAGACGCTGGAGCGGAAAAAACTCACGGTGGTGTCGCAGACCACTTTTCGGCTAAGCGAGTGGAACAGCTGTATAAAAAAATTAAATTTAAACTATACAACGGCCACAGTTTTTGATACAATATGTAAAGCTACCGAGGAACGGCAGAATGAGGCTGAAGTACTTTCGAAACATTGCGACAGGATGGTCGTGGTTGGAAGTAAGCACAGTTCCAACACGCGCAAACTGTTTGATGTATGTAACAGAAACTGTGTGACTTGTCTCGTTGAAAGCAAGAAGGACCTTGATCCTGAATTCCTGGGCGGGGCAAACACCATTGGTGTTACGGCAGGCGCGTCGACACCGTCTGCAATCATAAAGGAGGTACTTGAGGCTATGTCTGAAGTAGAAAACAAAATCGTCAATGAAGAAGTAGAAAACGAGGATTTCGCTGCAATGCTGGAGGAGTCGCTTGGAGAAATGTCCAACGACCAGCGTGTAAAGGGTACGGTTGTCGGCGTCACTCCGACCGAAATCCAGGTTGCCATTGACGGCAGAAAACAGACCGGGTTCATCAAGTTCGAAGAGTACAGCTACGACCCGAACGTCAATCCCGCTGAAGAGGTCAAAGTCGGTGACGAAATCAACTGCGTCATCATGAAGACCAACGACGTGGAAGGCACCATTATGCTTTCCAAGCGCCGTTTTGACAGCGCCAACGCATGGGAAGAGCTGGAAGAGGCGGTCGACGCCGAGACCATTCTGGAAGGCAACGTCACGGACATCAACAAGGGCGGCGTCATTGCCACCACGGAAAAAGGTATCCGTGTCTTCATTCCGGGCTCCCTGGCCACAGAGAGCAGAGGCGAACCGCTGGACAATCTCCTGAAGAGCCACGTCCGGTTCAAAATTATTGAAGTCAACAAACAGCGCAAACGTGCTGTCGGTTCCATTAAAGCCGTGCTCAAGGAAGAGCGCAAGGCTGCCAAAGAGAAGTTCTGGGAGACCGCCGAAGTCGGCCAGACCTTTACGGGCGTTGTCAAGTCCCTGACGTCCTACGGTGCATTCGTAGACATCGGCGGCGTAGACGGCATGATCCACATTTCCGAACTCTCCTGGAAGCGCATTAAGCATCCGTCGGAAGTCGTCAATGTCGGTGACACCGTGGAAGTCAACATCAAGTCTCTGGAAGACGGCCGCATTTCCCTCGGCTACAAGAAGTCCGAGGACAACCCGTGGGTCGTTCTGCAGAACACGTACAACGTCGGTGACGTCGTGGACGTCAAGATTGTCGGCATGACCGCGTTCGGCGCCTTTGCCAACGTCATTCCGGGAATTGACGGTCTCATCCACATTTCCCAGATTGCCAACCGCCGTATTGAGAAGCCGCAGGATGTCCTCACCGTCGGTGAGACCGTCAAGGCTCAGATTACGGACATTGACTACGACAAGAAACGCGTCAGCCTCTCCATCCGCGCACTCCTCGACGAGGCCGCTCCGGAAGAGGAAGCGGCGGAAGATGACGGCGCCGAGACCGTCAGCGTCTATGACACGGACATTGACACGCCGGTCGTCGAAGAGGCAGAGGAAGCTCCGGCCGAAGAAGTCGTTGAAGAAGCTCCCGCCGAAGAAGCTGAAGAGGCTCCCGCAGAGGAAGCTCCGGTGGAAGAAGCTCCGGCCGAAGAAGCCGAAGAGGCTCCCGCAGAGGAAGCCC
>ONLO01000138.1 GCA_900318715.1 uncultured Eubacteriales bacterium
ATTGGAACTCTTCCGTGAAATCATTGGTTTCTAAGTTCACACACAAAAACAAGCACCCGGCTGTTGTAAGCCGGGTGCCTTTTTGCGTGGCGGAGCGGGTGGGATTCGAACCCACGAGCCCGTGAGGACTACCTGATTTCGAGTCAGGCCCGTTATGACCACTTCGATACCGCTCCATATAAAATTTGCCTGTTCATTATATAGGAGCGGTCATTCTTTGTCAATTTAGGAAATGCCTTCCATCTGCGCCAGAATGTCCATACCGTTAACAAAACCAGACCCGGTCCCGTGCGGGGAACCGGGTCCTGCGTCATGCGTTTGGTTATGCGGGCTCTTCCTCAATGGTAATGACATTCTCAATGAGGTCAATGCTCTGGATTTTGGCCATGGATTCGTAGCGGATGCCCATGACGTCCGTAAACGTCAGTTTTCCGCTGCCGGGGTCCACGTCCACACTCTGAATGTTCTTGCAGAGAAAGGCCGGACCGGTGTCGGTCATTTTATACACGGTAGACAGGCACATAGGTTACGCCTCCTCGTCACACTCGTGGTCATGGTGGTGGTTATGATGGTGTTCATGCTCATGGACATGGTCGCCGGGTTCGGCACGGACACCCAGAAGGACATAGGCTTTCTCCAGTTTGTCATTGGCCTGTTCGTAGCCGATGACCGCCGCATGGATTAATTCCTTGGCCTCGCCGTCGAGCATGTTGGCAATGTCATAGAGCTCGTCCGTATGGTGCTGATTGTGGTGGATCATGTAGTGCAGCAGTGCTGCCGCTTCCTTCCGTTTGGCTGCGGGCGTTTTGTCCGGGCAATTGCAATCCATAAACGTACCTCCCATAAATGATTGGATTCTCCGTACCCCTGCCGGAGCAGGTTCCCCGTACGAATGTCCCCTTTCACTTTATCCTGCATATTATTATAGTCTCTTTTTGAATTGTGTAAAACCTTTTTTTCAATTCTGTTTTTGACATTTTCCATGCCGGTCACTATACTATGTAAAAGTATTTAAAGGAAACCCCAAACCAACCCATGACTTCTGAGGAAACCATATGTTTGTCGATATTGTAAAAATCAAAGTCAGCGGCGGCAAGGGCGGCAACGGTGCCGTGGCCTTCCACCGTGAAAAATATGTGGCAAGCGGCGGCCCGGACGGCGGTGACGGCGGCAAAGGCGGAGACATTGTCTTCCGCGTGGACACCAACCTCTCCACCCTGGCCGACTTCCGCTACAAGCGCGTCTACAAAGCCGAGAACGGCAAGGACGGCGGCGGCAACCGCTGCTACGGCAAAAAGGGCAAAGACCTCATCATTCGTGTGCCGAAGGGCACCATTATCCGGGAAGTGGAAACCGGAACGCTGATGGCTGACATGTCCGGCGACGAGGACTTCATTGCCGCGCACGGCGGCAAGGGCGGCTGGGGCAACCGGCACTTTGCCACCCCCACCCGGCAGGCGCCCCGCTTTGCCAAGGACGGCGCCCCCGGCGAGTCCTGGGAACTGCAGCTGGAGCTGAAGCTTCTGGCGGACGTCGGACTCCTCGGGTATCCGAACGTCGGCAAGTCCACGCTCATCAGCGTGGTCAGCGAAGCAAAGCCCAACATTGGGAACTACCACTTCACTACCCTGACGCCGGTGCTCGGCGTCGTGTCCCTCGGCGAGGGCTCGTCCTTCGTCATGGCGGACATTCCGGGGCTCATTGAAGGCGCCGCGGACGGCATTGGTCTCGGGCACCAGTTTTTAAAGCACGTGGAGCGCTGCCGCATGCTCGTCCACATTGTGGACGTGGCCGGTTCCGAGGGCCGGGACCCCATTGAGGATTTTGAGACCATCAACGCCGAACTGGAACGGTTCAATCCGGAAATGACCGGACTTCCGCAGATTGTGGCGGGCAACAAAATTGACATGGCCTCCGACGAGGACGTGGAACGCTTCCGCAAGTATGTGGAAGACAAGGGTTACGAATACTACAGCATCTGCGCCCCTATTAAAGAGGGCACGAAAGAGCTGATTGGTGCCGTGGCGGCAAAGCTTGCCACACTGCCGCCCATCAAGCACTACGAGCCGGAGGAAATCCCGCTGGATCTGCTGGAGAAAAAGCAGGACCACGGCTTCACCATCCGCGTGGAAGACGACGTGTACATTGTGGAAGCCGATTGGCTGGTCCCCATCCTTGCCAAGATTGACTTCGACGACTACGAGTCCCTGCAGTACCTGCAGCGCGTCATGCAGAGCAGCGGCATTAACGACGCCCTCCTGGAGCGCGGCATTCAGGATGGCGACACCGTCAGCCTCTACGACATTGAGTTCGAATACGTCACCTGACGGGCACCGAAAGGAACTTTCATGGAAACACTTTGGAACGGCCCCGTGGAACCGGGCTGGAATCCGGACCTTCTGAGTCCGCTGGACCTGGCCTTTGTCGGCGACTGCGTCTATGAACTCCTGGTCCGGGAGTATCTGGTGGAAGAGGCCAACCGCCCGACGGCGGACCTCAACGCCGCCAAAGTCCGCTTCGTCAACGCCGAAGCGCAGGAAGACGCCATCAACCTTCTGATGGATTCCCTGACGGACGGCGAGGCCGCGGTGTTCCGGCGCGGGCGCAACGCCCACACGGCCCGGGTGCCGAAGCATGCCAGCGTTGCCACATACCATGCGGCAACGGGTCTGGAGGCCCTGTTCGGCTGGCTCTACCTGAAGGGCGACATAGCCCGTCTCCGGGAGCTGTTTGCACAGATTGCGGATAGACAAACGAACGGGGAATCATTATAATAGTTTAGTATTTTTGTTCAAACGGGAGGATTGAGATCCATGTCAGGACATTCGAAATGGAGCACGATCAAACGGAAAAAGGAAAAAACCGACAACGCCCGTGCCAAGGTCTTCACCAAAATTGGCCGTGAGCTTGCTGTCGCCGTCAAACAGGGCGGCCCGGACCCCGCTTCCAACTCGAAGCTGAAGGATGTCATTGCCAAGGCAAAGGCTGCCAATATTCCAAACGACAACATTGAGCGCGCCATTAAAAAGGCCGCCGGGGACTCCGACGGAAGCAACTACGAAGAAATCATCTACGAGGGCTACGGCCCGTCCGGCGTTGCCATTATTGTGGAAGCACTGACTGACAACCGCAACCGCACCGCCGGTGACGTCCGCCACTTCTTTGACAAGTACGGCGGAAACATGGGCCAGAGCGGCTGTGTCTCCTTCCTGTTCTCCCGCGCCGGCGTCATCAACATTGAAAAGGAAGACGTGGACGAAGAGAAGCTGATGGAGGCCGCCATTGAGGCCGGCGCCGAGGACTTCCTGACGGAGGATGAAGAAGTCTTTGAAGTCCGCACCGCGCCGAACGACCTCGGCATGGTCCGCGACGCGCTGGAAGCGGCCGGCTACAGCTTCGTCAGCGCCGAAGTGGAGTACATTCCCTCCACCACTGTCAAACTGACCAGTGAGGACGACCTCAAGAACATTTCCACCATGCTGGAGTGCTTTGAGGACAACGACGACGTCCAGGCCGTCTGGCACAACTGGGAAAATCCGGAAGACGCGGAATAAGATTCCGTTTCTCATAGAAAAAGAACCAGCTGAAACAGCTGGTTCTTTTTCGGTTCTATGCAATCTGAGGAAATGGGCAAACCCTCAGCTTACAAGCAGTTTGTTCTCCGCTTCCTGACACTGCTGCAGCGCAGCGGCGGCACGGCGGTTGGCCTCGGCGCGGTTGGCCTGCTGTTCCCAGGCGGAATACAGCTGCTGCTCCCGCTCCAGATGGGCGCGGCGGGCCGCATTGCGGCGGCGGATTTCCGCACGGCGTTTGGCGGCGGCTTTTTCGTCCCGCTTCTTCTGGATGCCGGTGCGGACCAGGATGGATTTCCAGATCCGGTCTTCGAACGAAACCAGATCCTGTTCCCGGTAAATTCCATAAAGGATGAGAAGGGCTGCGGCCAGCTCGGCCATTACTTTCCATGCAAAAACGTTCGTCATGCTTACAACCTCCCGAACATTTGTTTTCCTTGTGACAATTCTATTATACCGAATCATTTTGGAAAGTCAACACAAATGTTCGCCTTAAATTTTAGCAGTCCTTTTATTGGGACTTTGCCGTTCTCCTGCACCCCGTTGTCTCAGCGCTGTTATTAAATTGTAATTGTTTGTACATTGAATTGGTCATAAATCTTTTCTTATAATAATACAAACTATTTGACCCTTAAATTTAATTTGATATATAGAGGTAATTCCATGGCTTATGAAAACCTGTGCATGAACTGCATGAGAGAAAAGGGAAATGACGAGCAGTGCCCGCACTGCCATTTCCACAATGACTCTCTGCAGCTGCCCCCGTTTCTTCCCATGCATACGGTCCTTCAGGACCGTTACATTGTCGGCGCAGTCCTGGATTCCAATGGTGACGGCACCACCTATATGGGCTTTGACACCAGCACAGAGACTCCGGTCCACATCCGTGAGTTTTTCCCGGACACCTTTGCCAAACGCGCCGAATCCGGCACGGCGGTCCTCATCCGCACCGGAACCGAAAACGAATACAGCGCCATGCTGGGAAGTTTCCTGGACCTCTGGGGCAAACTGCTGAAAATGAACGGCCTGTCCGCCCTCGTCAAGGTCACGGACCTGTTTGAGGCCAACAACACCGCGTACGCCGTCAGCGAACACGTGGAAAAGGCGCAGTCCCTCCGGGACTACCTTCTCTCCACCAAAGGCGGCTACCTGTCCTGGAAGGACGCCCGCGTCATGTTTATGCCGGTGCTGTCCACGCTGGCCACCCTGCATTCGGCCGGCATTATCCACCGCGGCATTTCCCCGGCCACCCTGTATCTCTACCCGGACCGGAAAATCCGCATTGCAGGCTTCAGCATTCCGGAGTGCCGGACGGTCAACGCCGGCCTCACCACGGAAATCTTCCCCGGTTACACCCCGGTGGAACAGCTCGGTGTCCAGTCCGCCACCGGCCCCTGGACCGACATCTACGCGTTTGCCGCCGTCCTCTACCGGGTGCTCATTGGCTCCACGCCCATTGACGCCATGGTCCGTATGCGGGACGACGAAATGATGATTCCCGCCGAGTTTGCGGACAAGCTTCCGGACTTCGTCATCGGTGCGCTGATCAACGCGCTCCAGGTGCTCCCGGAAGACCGCACCCGCAACGTCGACGACTTCCGCCTGGAGCTCTCCGGCTCCAAGGTGGCGGAGTTCCAGTCCGAGTTTGCCGAAGAGGAACGGGCCCGCCGGCGCGCCATGTACACACAGGCCGCCCCCGAACCGGAAGTCGGCACCCCGGACGAGCCGACCCGGCCCATCCAGCGGATTGATGACGCTATCGTCCGGGACGAGGAACTCATTTCCGAACCGGAACCGGAGCCGCGCAGACGGCACCCCGGGTTCATTGCGTTCCTGTCCGTCCTCATCATTGCCCTCCTGGCCATGATTGCGCTGCTGGCGTCCGGCAAATTGGGCGAAATCGGGTTCCATACCGACTCCACCACCACCGCCGCCGTCCAGGACGAAATTGTGGAAGTGCCGAAGATGGTCGGCGCCAATATTGAGGACGTTGAAAAGGACAAATTCATTTCCGGCAACTTTGACATTCATCCCAATTACGTCTACAGCTCGGACGTGGAGAGCGGAATCATTATTTCCCAGAGCGTGGAGGAAGGACAGAACGTCCCCAAGGGTTCCACCATTGAGCTCAAGGTGTCCAAGGGCCCGGAGAAAGTCATCATGCCGTCCGGCCTTGTCGGCAGCACGCTCGCCTCGGCCACAGCCAAGCTGGAGCAGGCCGGTTTCACCGTACAGAGCGTTGAAAAAGCCAATGACGGCTCCCAGACCTCCGGCACGGTCTATGCCACCAGCCTGACCGGCGGAGAGTCCTACGACAAGGGCACCACCTGCATTCTGACCGTCTGGGGCGAACCCGAGACCGAAACCACCACCGAATCCACCACGACCATCGGCCAGGGCATTGGCGAAGCCATTGACAACATCCTGACGCCGTCCGAGTCGGACTGACCTCCTTTAAGCAAAACCAAAAGCCTGTCTCAGAATTCTGAGACAGGCTTTTATTCATGGGAGAGTTAGGTTATTCGCTGCGCTCCTCGAGCGGAACGTAGTTACGCGGCGGATGGACCGACATATAGGCCGGACGGATAATCTTGCCGCGGTTGATGATTTCCTCCAGACGGTGGGCGCTCCAGCCCGCAATACGGGAAATGGCGAAAATGGGCGTGTAGAGTTCGCTCGGCAGACCCAGCATGTCGTACGCAAAGCCGCTGTAGAAGTCGACGTTGGCACAGAGGGTCTTGGAGGCGTGGACCTTCTCGGCCACAATGGCCGGGGCCAGGCGCTCAATGGAGTCGTAGAGGGCAAACTCGTCTGCCCTGCCCTTTTCCGCGGACAGCTCGGACACGAACCGCTTCAGCATTTTGGCACGCGGGTCCGACTTGGTGTAGACCGCATGGCCAATGCCGTAGATGAGTCCGCCGCCCTCCGGGAAGGCTTCCTTGTACAGGATCTTCTTCAGGAACGCGGAGAGTTCGTCGTCGTCCTTCCAGTCGGAGACGCCGGCTTTAATGACGTCCATCATCTTCATGGTCTTGATGTTGGCGCCGCCGTGACGCGGGCCCTTCAGGGACCCCAGAGCCGCCGCAACGGTGGAATAGGTGTCCGTGCCGGACGATGTGACGACATGGGTGGTAAACGAGGAGTTGTTACCGCCGCCGTGCTCCGCATGCAGGACCAGGGACATGTCAAGAACCTTGGCTTCCAGCTGCGTGAACTGGCTGTCCAGCCGGAGCATGTGGAGGATGTTCTCCGAAGTGGAGTAGTCCTCCCGCGGGGAATGGATAAAGAACGAGTCTCCGTCGTGGTAGTACTTGTACGTCTGATACCCGTACACCGCCAGCTGCGGGAACAGGGCAATGAGTTCCAGGCACTGCCGCAGGACGTTGTCAATGCTGACGTCGTCGGAGTTCATGTCATAGGAGTACAGCGTCAGGACGCTGCGCGCCAGGGTGTTCATCATGTCCTTGCTGGGGGCCTTCATAATGATGTCCCGGACGAAGTGGATGGGGAGGTTCCGGTAACCCGCCATCATCTGTTTGAAGTCCTCAAACTGTTTGCGGTCCGGAAGCTGCCCGAACAGAAGCAGGAAAATGACTTCCTCGTAAGCAAAGTTGCTGTTCTTCGGGAAGCCGTCAATGAGTTCGTGCACGTCGTAGCCGCGGAACCGGAGAATACCTTCAATTTCGTTCTGATCCGCGTCGTGTCCCCAGAGTTCGGAAATCTCAGTCAGGCCGGTGAGAACACCTTTGCCGTCCCGGTCACGAAGACCGCGCTTGACGTCGTATTTGGCATATAACGAAGGGTCAATCTGCCCGTTTGCAACCGCCTGCTCCGCCAACTGTTTAATTTCCTCGGTAATGGTGGAATAGTCTCTGGCAAAATCCAAGATTCTCCTCACTCCTTTCTGTGTAAGATAACAGGATTAATATTTTAACACACGAAAAGCGGTTTTTCAAATGCCATGAAAAAGGCGGGTATGAATTTTTCATACCCGCCTGAAATGCCCGGTGAATCAGTACTTAGGAAGCTTTGCAATGATGGCCATCATGTCGTAAATTTCATTCCGATAGGTGTCCGGCCGTACGCCGAGGCCGAGGAACCGGAGGTGGTTCTTGGATTCCACCGGCATCTGATACCAGACGCCCGGTTCACAGGCTTCCGCACTCTGGAAGCCCAGGGCCTCTTCGGTCGTGGGCGCCAGGGAGAAGTCGGTGTTGACCATGCCGTCGTTCGGCGCCATGGCCGGGGTGACCAGGGGGGCGTCCGGAAGGTAGTTCTTGAAGGTGCACATGAGCGCTGCCGCCGGGGCAAGAAGGCCGGCCGAACGGTCCGGAAGGACGAAGCTCGGGCGGGAGGTGTCCCGGGCCACCATGACGGTGTCGTGCTTGCCGAGGACTTTGCGCTCCGGGAGAAGTTCGCCGTAGTCTCTGGTGACCTCACCCGTGTAGGCGATGTAGTAGGTTTCCGGGTTAATCCGGACGCATTTATTGAACTCAGCCATGCCGTCCGTGGTCAGTTCCCAGAAGAGGTTGTCCCGGGTGTTGGCCAGATAGCCGTCCACTGCGGATTCATTGAGGCCGAGTTTATCTTTGAAGGAGCCGGCTTTCTGGAAGTCCAGCTTCAGGAGGTTGCCGTGACGCGAGGTGACGGAGTGGTTCTTCAGGATTCCGCCGTGCAGGAGCGAGTCGATCTGGCTGTAGGCAAGGCCGCCGATGGTCAGGGCACGGTAAGTGCCGGGAAGGCGGTATTCCAGTGCCTGCAGGAAGGTAGTGCCGTCGTTGATGCCGGCAAGGGATACGAGTGCATGGACCGCCGTGGTGTGGCCGCCTGCAAACAGATCCGACATGTCTTTTCCGCCGGCTGCCTGTTCCTTTTTCGAGCCGTTGGCCATGAGATAAATGAGAAGGCGTGCTACCGGAACACCGAAGCCGTGGGCAATCAGCGTGACCTTGTTGTCCTCCCCTTCCCCAAAGTTCGGACAGAAGCCTTCATACGTCCGGCCAAAACGGCTGGTCCCGTACTTTTCCGAATGGGCTTTGCCGTAGTCGACGGTGCCGCCCTTGATCTGTGCATAGAGTTCACAGGCACGGTCCCAGATTCCGGAAAGAGCGCCGAACGTGGCCGTAAAGCAGTCCATATTCAGGCTCTTGATGGTCTTTTCCACGCTGCCGGCCGTCATGCCGAAATACGGCAGGACTTTGGTGGCGTAGGACTGGTCACCATAACCGAGCACACCCGGAACGAGAACGACCGGATAATTGGTGTTGGGCTCGAACATAATTCATTTACCTCCCATTTTTTCCGCCGTCACAAAGCTTTGTACGGACCTGTGGAAAAAACTTTATAACTACCTAAAAATATAACATTTCACCGTATATGGTGTCAAACGGAATTGACGCCTGTGCTATAATGGGCGCATGAATATTTTCTTCCATTATCTCGGCTGTAAAGTGAATCAATATGACACGGAAGCCATGACCGAACAGTTCCGGAATGCGGGCTGGTCCGTAGCCGCCGAGCCGGAGGACGCGCAGGTCATTGTGGTCAGCTCGTGCACCGTCACCGCGGAGAGCGACCGCAAGACCCGGCAGATGGTCCGGCATTTCCGCCGGGTGTCCCCCGGCGCGGTCATTGTGCTGACCGGCTGTATGCCCCAGGCGTATCCGGACAAGGCGGAACAGCTGACCGACGCGGACATTGTGGCGGACAACCGCGCCCCGGAGAAGGTCCTCCGTCTGACGGAGCAGTATCTCCGGGACCATGCCGGCGGCCGCGCCGCGGAGGACCGCGTCCTGGACGTCACGCCGCACGACCGGCGGCTGGAGTTCTTTGAAGAGACCCCCATTGAGACGTTTACCGGCCGAACCCGCGCCTTCATCAAAGTGCAGGACGGCTGCAACCGGTTCTGTTCCTTCTGTATTATTCCGACCGCCCGCGGGCGGTCCCGCTCCCGTTCGCTCGAGAGCATTGAAGCCGAGCTGAAGAGCATAAAAGCCGCCGGCTACCGCGAAGTCGTCCTGGTCGGCATCAACTTCTGCTGTTACGGCCTGGACAACGGGCTCTCGTTCACCGACCCCATTGAACTCGCCTGTTCCATGGGCTTTGACCGCGTCCGGATCGGCTCTCTGGAATTCGACAACATTACGGACGGCGCCATTGCGCGGCTGGCGGCACTGCCCAACTTCTGCCCGCAGTTCCATATGTCTTTGCAGAGCGGCTGTGACGTTACGTTAAAGCGCATGAATCGCCACTACACCTGCGCCGAATACGCGGCGCTGTGCCAAAAACTGCGGCAGGCCTTCCCGGACGCCGCCATTACCACGGACATTATGACCGGGTTCCCGCTGGAGACCGAGGAGGAGTTTCAAGAGACCCTGGACTTCGCCCGCACCATCGGGTTTGAGAAAATCCACGTCTTCCCCTACTCCCCGCGGGAAGGGACCCGGGCCGCCGAACTGACCCCGCAGGTCCCGAAGGCCGTCAAGACAGAACGGTGCCGGCGCATGATTGCGGCCGGAAATGAAATCCGGGACGCGTTCCTGCACCGGCAGATTGGACGCACGGTCCGTGTACTCTGTGAAACGTATGAGAACGGCGTGGTGGAAGGGTATACGGAAAACTACACCCCGGTCCGGTTCCGTTCGGACCGGTCCTACCACAACGAAATAGTGTCGGTCAACATTGTTGCCGTGGAGGACGACGCCTGTGTCGGCATCAGATCATGACCATTTCCTCACAGAATTCGGTCCCGCACGGAAGGATCCGCGGCGTGGCCAGATTGTAGAGGTCCGTGGCCCGGCACTCCAGGGCGAATATATGACGGGCATTCTCCGGCAGTTCTTCCATCTTTGCCAGTTTGGTAATGAGCGGAAGGGCTGCCGTTTTGCCGGCTTCGCGCAGGATTTCCCGGCCCGTTTCGTTGAAGCCGAGCACGCGGATGTACGGTACCGGCTGCGCCCGGTCTTCGGCGGTAATGCCGAGCACCAGCGCAGTAATAATGCGGCGGATGCGGGAGCCGGCGTAGCGCCGTGTTTTGATGATGTCGTAGAGTTCCTCGAGCGAGGTAGCGGCCTGAATGGCGTTGAAGATCCGGTTTTCCAGGCCTTCCGAAACGTCCGGCGCCCGGCGGATGTCCTCTTTGGACAGAAGGCGGAGCCGGGACAGGATGGCGCGTTCGCTCTCCTCCACACGCACCGGCGCACGGCCGATGCTGCGCTGTTTTTCAAACTCCTCCACGCTCTCCGGCGGCATGAATTCAAAGGCGGCCGGGTCGCCGCGTTCCATCAGGATGCGCAGTGTGGAGGCACTGGCGAATTCGTCCGTCGGGGTCAGGGTGTCGTGTCCCGTGCCCATGCGCAGGACCGGGCGGATATCCATGTCCGAATGCCGCTTTTTCAGAGCCTTGATGTACTCCACGGCCAGAATGTTGTTCGGGCCGTCGAGGATACCCGCCAGCTCCGGGTCATAGACCGAGCTGACCGCAGCGGAGCGCGCCGCCGGGTAACTGATGCCGCCCGTCAGTTCCTGTTTGATGGCCTCGTCCACGCGGGGGTCCAGGACCGCGTCCGCCGCCCGTTTCAGAAGATCCGCGTCGGCGCACTCGGCGCCGAACGAGAGCGTATCCACACAGCCGATGGCATGCAGAATGGCAATGCCGCCGTCGGCAAAGACTTCCGCGGTGGCGGTGGCCCACGGCACCGGCAGTTCCACGACCAGGTCGGCGCCGCCCCGCAGGGCTGCCGCCGCACGGCTCCGCTTGTCCATGATGGCCACGCTGCCGCGCTGGACGAAGTTGCCGCTCATGACAGCCACAATGCCGTCGGCGCCGTCTTTGCGGCACTGTTCCAGCATGGCTTTGTGTCCGTTGTGGAACGGATTGTATTCAGCAATGACTCCGGTAATCTTCATGAAACTGTCCTCCCGGCAGATGATTTCGGTACGCTTCTGCCTCTAAGACTATATTAGTACAAAAACCCGGCCCGGAAAAGTTGTTCTTTCTCGGTTTTTCCGTACCTCTTTCCCGGCTCTTATGTTATAATCATGTCGGAAAAACTTTGGAAACAATTTCACATTTTCACTTTCACCAAAAGGAGAACCGAACCCATGAAAATTCTCGTCATCAACTGCGGCAGTTCCTCGCTGAAATATCAGCTCATAGATATGGACGGCGAACAATGTCTGGCCAAAGGTCTCTGTGACCGGGTCGGCATTGACGGAAAGGTCAAGGCGGAGACGGCGGACGGCCGCAAAGCCAAGTTCGACGCAGCCATGCCGGACCACACGGCCGCCTTCAACGAGGTCAAAAAACTCCTGACCGAAGGCGAACTCAAAGTCATCCATGACCTGGACGAAATTGCCGCCATCGGCCACCGCGTCGTTCAGGGCGGCGCCCTGTACCACGAGAGCTGCCTGGTCACCGATGAGGTCAAGGCCGGCATTGCATCCTTGAACGACCTTGCTCCCCTGCACAACCCGGCACACATCCAGGGCATCAACGCGGCCCAGCAAGTCTTCGGCATGGACAAACCGGAAGTCGTCGTCTTTGACAACGCCTTCCACAGCACCATGCCCCCGAAGGCTTATATTTACCCGTTCCCGTACGAATACTACGAGAAGTACCAGGTCCGCAAATACGGCGCGCACGGCACGTCCCACCGGTACGTCAGCCTGCGCCTGCAGGAGCTGCATCCGGAGTTTAAGAAAGTCATTGTCTGCCACCTTGGAAACGGCTCCTCCATTACGGCCATCAAGGACGGCAAAGTCATTGACACCTCCATGGGCCTGACCCCGCTGGACGGCTTCATTATGGGCAGCCGCTGCGGTGCGGTCGACCCGTCCGCCGTCACCTTCATCATGGACAAGGAAAACATTTCCCCCATGGACATGAGTGACCTCATGAACAAGAAATCCGGTTTCCTCGGCGTCTCCGGCGTCTCGCCGGACATGCGGGACGTGGAAATTGCCGCCGCGGACGGCAACGAGCGCGCACAGCTGGCGCTGGACATCTTCTACTACGAAGTTCCGAAGATCATCGGCGGCTACATTACTGCCCTTCAGGGTCTGGACGCCCTGGTCTTCACCGCCGGCATCAGCGAAAACGGCGCCAACGTCCGCCAAGACATCTGCAAACAGCTGGAATTCCTCGGCATTAAGATGGACTACGAGAAGAACGAAGGCCTGCGCGGCAAGGAGACCCGCCTGGACGCGCCGGACTCCAAGGTTGCCATCTACCTCATTCCGACCAACGAGGAACTCATGATTGCCCGCGACACCAAGGAAATTGTGGAGAACATGAACAAGTAAGTCCCGGTTTTTTCGCAAAACGGTACTGCAAATGAAAAACGGTCCTGCAGAAGCAGGACCGTTTTTGGTTTTCCTTATTCGGCGCTTTTGTTCTCTTTTTCCCGTTCCTGTTCCGCCCGTTCGGCAATGTAATCCACAAACAGGCGTTCCCCGGCGGACAGGGTCCCCGGCTGCCGGTAGGCAAGGCCGTAGACATAGGTCTGCGCGGGCAGGACCGGACGGATGACAATGTCTTCCTGGAACGGCAAACGCTTGACCATTTCCTCAATGGTCAGGCAGATGCAGTTGATGTGGTTGAGCGTCCGGGCGCCGGAGGAAAAGCTTCCTTCATAGGCCACTTTCGGTTTGGCGTTCATGGCGGCAAACCGGGCGCTGACCAGGTTGTTCGGGAGCGAATACTTCGGCGGCAGGATCAGCTGTTCGGAGATGAGGTCCGTCCAGTCCAGCGCCGTTTTGGCGGCCAGCGGATGGTCCCGGTGCAGGGCCGCCACAATGCGGGCCGTGCGGGCAGGCAGGAAGCAGAAGTCCCCGAACGGGTTTCCCTCTTTGGCGGTCGTAAAGACGTTGAGTTCATGGTTTCGGAACATTTCCGCCAGCGTCGTCTGCTCCGCCTCCACCACATGGATGGTGTACTGCGGGTACCGTTCCATGAAGTCCGCCAGATACGGATACGTCAGATAGTCCGCGCCGCTGGCGGCAAGGCCGAAGTCAAAGGTGTTGCTCTGTGCTTTGTTGAACTCCCGCAGCGTCTGCAGGGAGCGCTGATATGCCGCTGCAATCTGCTGTGCGTAGGGATAGAACAGCTTGCCGGCTTCGGTGAGCTGAAGGTCGCGGTGCTTGCGGACAAACAGTTCCTGCCCCAGTTCCTTTTCCAACGCCATAATGTGTTTGGATAAGGACGATTGCGAAATGTAGAGGAGTTCCCCTGCCTTGGAGAAGTTCAGGCAATCCGCAACAACAGCAAATTCTGCCACATGTTCAATATTCATAGTCTTCCCCCGGTTCTCATTTCCTGAATTTACCGATAATGCAGCGCCAACCGGTAATTGCCGCCGTCAGCTCTGGGGTGAACCGCCGGCCGGAGAGGCGGGACCGCCCTCCTGTTTGTCAAATCCTTCCGTGCTCTCCTTCATAAAGAGGACTTTAATGGTCATCAGAATGAGGAGAAGGTCGTCCCGGATGGAATAGTTCTCAATGTAGTACAGATCCAGTTTCAGCTTGTCATACGCGGTGGTGTTGTACTTGCCGTAGATCTGGGCGTAGCCGGTAAGGCCCGCTTTGACCCGCTGGCGGTACTTGAACTCCGGGAATTCCCGCGTGTACTTTTCCACGTGTTCCACCCGCTCCGGACGCGGGCCGACGACGGACATGTCGCCCTTCAGAATGTTGAAGATCTGCGGCATTTCGTCAAAGCGTGTGGCCCGGATAATGCGGCCTACTTTGGTAATGCGCTCGTCGTCCGTCACCGCCGGACGGGACTTGCCGTCCTCTTCGGCGTTGACGATCATGGAGCGGAATTTGATGATCTTGAAAATGCGGCCGTCCTTGGTGACGCGCTCCTGTTTGAAGAACACCGGACCATGGTCCTCCAGTTTGATGAAGAGGGCCACAATCAGCATCAGCCAGCCGGTGAGGACCAGGCCGATGACCGACACGACAATATCAATGAGCCGTTTGAAGAACCGTTGTTCCACGGTCAGGTCCGCGTTGCGGCACAGAAGCAGCGGGGTGTCAAAAATGTGGATGTTTTCCCCGGACTGGATGATAATGTCCGAGACCTTCGGCGTGACATACGTCATCTTGCCCTGGTCGTAACAGAACTTCAGAATGTCATTCCGGAGCGACCCGGAGATGTCACAGATAATGGCGCCGTCGTACTTCAGGATGACCTGCTTAATGTAGTCAAAGCCCTGGTCCACGTTCACCGCTTCGCAGATCCGGAAGCGGTCGTCCCGGACCGCCATTTTCCGCACCAGGTTCGTGGCGGAGTGGTAGCTGTAAATGACCACGAGGTTGTCCGGCGGGTACATCTTCTCATAAATGAAGGTGCCGAGATAGGCCCAGATGAGGATTATGCCCATCTGTACCAGGAACAGGATGAGCAGCGGCGGAATGGCCATCATCTTACGGGCAACCAGAGACATGATGAAGTACATGAGGATGTCGACAATGACTGTCGTCAGACCCTGGCTGTACACAATGTCCCCGACCTTGTAGACGTCCAGCTTCAGCGCACCGTAAATACGGGAGAACAGATACTGGAGCAGGAAGTAGAACAGAATAATGACGTAGTTACCGCGGCGGAAGAACGCCCAGATAATACCGACGTTGAAGTAATGGATCCAGGTGTAGCCGAAGGCGGCGGTCAGGGAGACCAGGATGAGGATGGACATGCCGAAGGTGACCAGCTTGCGCACATCCATGGTCGTCTTGCGCCGGGCTTCACGCTGTTTTTTCGATTCTGCCATAACAATTCCCTCAATGCTGGCTGACGTCCCGGAGAGAGAACTCACACCCGCAGTAACACTGGCGGTAGAGTCCGTACTCCTGTGAGAGTTCAATGGAACGTTTGTAGCCGTTTTTCTTCTTGAAGTCCGAAACCAGATACGGGACACCGGTCTCCTGACCAATGCGAAGTCCGGTTTCGTTCAGGAGCTGCGCGTTTTTATACGGGCTGACGGAGAGCGTGGTACAGAACCAGTCAAAGCCGTGTTCGGCGGCATACGCTCCGGCGGCCGCCAGCCGCTGTTCGTAACAGAGGTGGCAGCGCTCCCCGCCTTCGCGGTCCTCTTCGTGGCCGCGTACGAGACGCAGGAACGTCTCGTGCTCATACGGGCCCTCCACATAGGCAATGGGGTTGCAGCCTGCGGCGTTGAGGTCCCGGATGAGCCCCTGCTGCACCGTTTTCCGGTGTTCGTACTCCTCTGCGGGAGCAATGCAGGGGTTGTAATAATAGACGGTAATATCAAAGTAGTCCATCAGGTACACCAGCACGTAACTGGAACAGGGTCCGCAGCAGCTGTGCAGCAGGAGACGCGGCCGCGCGCCGCCGAGCCCGTCCAGGATCTGCTCGAGTTCCTTCTGGTAATTTTTTCTGGGTTCCATAACCAATCAGCGGTCCGCCAGAAGCGTCTGATACGCCTCGGCGGTGGACGCAATTTTGGAGAGCAGGTCCGTCTGCAGGGTCTCCGGGCTCAGGACCAGCATCTTGCTGCCGAACTGGAGGATCCAGTCCACGAGGCCGTCGCTGACCGCCGCCGTCACAATGACGGAGAAGGTGTCCTCGTCCGCTTCAAAGATGACGACGTCTTCGCCGAAGCGGTCCGTGACCGCCTGGATGAGTTCGTTGTCACACCGCAGCTGGATGGTCTCCGGTTCCCCGGTGTAGCCGTTGAACATGTTCTGGGCCAGATACGCGGCGCAGTCAAAGCCCTCCTTGAATGAGCTGAACTCCGAACACGGGCGGATCTTCTCGTCCTCCAGCATTTCCACCTTGCGGATCCGCTCCACGCGGACGTGCATGAAGTTGTCGTAGTTCTGGTTGTTGCAGACCAGGTAGTAGTGGTCGTCCGACCAGATGAGCGCATACGGGCTGACCGTGTAGATCCGGCTCTCGTTGCGCGCTTTTTCGTCCGCTACAATGCGGCGCTTCTGGTAGGAAATGCGGACTTTGCAGCCCTTGCTGATGGCCTCCGAGAGCGCGTCAATAATGTAGTAGACCTGTTCGTTGCCGGTCTTCCGGCACTCCTCCACGTAAACCTGTTTGTGGAGGCGGTCCCGCTGCCAGCGGCTGCAGACTTTTTCAACTTTCGCCGTCAGGGCGCGGGTCTTGTTTTCCGAAATGAAACCGGCCGACTCGACGGCATCCACCAGAAGGCGGATTTCGGCCAGTTCGAAGTCCCGGTCTCCGAGGAAGTACCCCTTTTTCGGATACGTGGTATTAATGACGTCCAGTCCGTAGTCACGGAGGACATCAATGTCGGAATAAATGGATTTCCGTTCCGCATCTATGTTGTAGTCTCCGAGTTCCTGACAGAGCTCGGCGGCGGACATCGGGTGCTCTTCGTCCGTCTTCTCCCGAAGAATGTCGGCAAGCACCAGAGTTTTGAGCTTGGAGTTGGCTTTTCCGGCCACGGCGCTCCCCCCTTTTGTTCGTACAGCCTCAAACAACTTTACTGTATCACACACCTGGTCAAATGTCCATAAAAACGGACAGCCCCGCGCCGGAACAGGCACGGGACTGTCGAAAAGGAGTCGATTATTGGCTCTTGGTATTGAGGATTTCCACGGCTTCCCGAAGCGTGGTGTCTTCGCCCACGTTGCCCGGGAAAATGATGTAAGGCGTCTGCGGGAACCGGCTCTCGGATCCGGTCTGCCAGACCGGGATACCCGGCCGGATCTGTCCCATGACATTGGCGCGGATGACGCCGAGTGCCTTGGTGCCGACGTCGCTGGAGGTAATGCCGCCCTTGGCAATGACATACGCCGGGGTCACCTTGAGGTCGGCCACCATGCGCTGAACGCCGTCCGAGATCTTCACGCTGCGCAGCAGCGCACTCTCTTTGGTGTCGTTCTCCACGGTCAGCAGTTTCCGCTCCGTGAAGCAGACCGGCGTTTTGCCGCTCCGGATAATGTCTTCCTCTTCGGCCACGCAGCGTGCCACTTCGGCGTAGAACGCTTCATCGCCCTCGAGGACCAGGCTGGACTTGAACTCGACCGGGACCACGTAGTCCAGTTTCAGCAGTTCGTTCAGCTGAGCGGTCGTCTTGGCCGTGTGGCTTCCCACCACGACGACACCGCCGAGGTCGGTCTCGTTGACCACCATGTCGGCGCGGGTCAGCAGCGGCTGGTCCGTAATGCCGCCGACGACTTTCACGAAGCCGGCTGCCGTCCGGAACGTAAACCGTTTGCCCCGGGCCATGACGCGGTACAGTGCCACACAGAAGACCTTGACGTCCACGTAGTCAATGGCGTTGACGCAGACCTTGTTGAAGTCATGGACGCCCATCAGGAGTTCTTCCACGGCGTCGTAGTTGCATGCGCGGAGCAGATCCAGCGAAATGCAGGTGACATCGGCCGCCTTGTACGCGCCGCCGGTCTTCTCCTCGACGTAGTCCGGAATGGCGGAATGCGTGTATCCGAACGTCTTGTCCCTGGCAAACTCCGTCTGTGCCGCCGGGACCAGTTCGTCCCCGTAGCGGACATAGTGGACATTGTTGATGGTAAAGCGTCCGCCCTCTTTGAAGAACGGCATCAGCACGTCGCCGTCGACGGTGACACCGGTTGCCTCCATACCCTCTTTCAGGAGTTCGGTCTCCAGCGGGTAGTGGCCGCGAAGGGTCGAGTCGCTGCGGGAAATGAACATATAAGGTTTCCCGGTGGTTTTGGCGGCTTCCGCCACCGCTTCCAGAATTTCGTGATGGATTTTCGTAGTTTCTGCCTGCGTCATGCCGCGGCTGTTGGTCAGGATGTAGAACAGCTTGTTGGGGTCGTTCATCCCCTCGGTCATGGACGCTACTGTCCAGTTCGTGTAGACGCTGACGTCATGGACCGTCTGGACACCCGTCGGGTCGTCGTCCAGCACCACAAACTTGACCGGATTCTTTGCAATTTCCTCGCGGAGAAGTGCGTCGACGGCAGCTTCATTGACGGCAGGATACTGGTCAAATACGCTGACATTCAGTTTCGGTTCGTTCATGAGGACCTCCTTTTTTATTCAGCCGTTCATCAGGCAGCGCCGAGCAGCGGAAGGCCGACTGCGCGGTTGATGAGGTCGAGGATCAGAATGACGGCAAAGGCCGAGAAACTGGCAATGGTGCCGCCGAAGGTCCAGCTCTTGATGGTATCCGACACGGAGATGCCGGAGAAGCGGTTGAGGACCCAGAAACCGGAGTCGTTCGGGAGCGAGAAGCCGATGCCGCCGGCACAGATGGCAAGACCGACAAGCACGGGCGATGCACCGGTCGAGGCAATGGCAGAGCCCAGAATAGTCGAAGTGGTAACAAGTGCCACAGTCGTGGAGCCCTGGGACACACGGAGGAGTGCGCTGAGGGCAAATCCGAGGACGACCAGCGGAATGCTGAGGTTCGACATGGTCTGGACAAGGAAGTCGCCGATGCCGGACGTGTTGATGACGGAGCCGAAGGCACCGC
The DNA here is from genome assembly GCA_900318715.1 of uncultured Eubacteriales bacterium. GTDB lineage: Bacteria > Bacillota > Clostridia > Oscillospirales > Acutalibacteraceae > RUG420. The sequence goes on from ONLO01000138.1 coordinate 19,028, forward strand.
CGGCGCCGGTGATGAGGAGAATGAGTCCGGCCGAGTCGGCTGCCTCAACAACAATGCTGTTGAAGTCTTTTTTAAAGTATTTGCGAAGCGAGAAAAACGCTACGATGCAGCCCAGAAGAAGGGCAATGTTCTTTTCGCCGAGGAATGCAATAATGCTGGTGACAATGCCTTCCGGAGCAACCGAAGTAATGATGTTGGAAGCAAGGATGAGGACAATGGGGAACAGCAGCGCAAACAGAGAGAGGCCGAAGGACGGCAGGTTCTTGGTGCCGTCTTCCACGGCATTGGCCGAGGCTTCGCCTTCATAGGCCGGATACTTCCGGAACCGTTTGCCGTACAGCCAGCCGCCGAAGGTAATGGCCGCAAAACCGGCAATCAGGGCATACAGCAGGAATCCGCCGACGTTGGCGTTGACGGCTGCGGCAACCGCAAGCGGGCCCGGGGTCGGAATGACCATGGCATGGCCCACAATGGTGCCGATTCCCAGCGCGCAGACGAAGGTCATGAGGCTCTGCTTGGTGGCTTTGGCCACATACTTGACAATGGGCATCATGATGACGAAGGCGGCGTCCATGAAGACCGGAATGGAAATCAGGAAGCCGGCCGTGGTGACAGCAAGCGCAGCGCGCTTGGCGCCGGTTGCGCGGAGCAGGCCCTTGGCAATGGATTCCGTGGCGCCGGCTTCGGACAGGATGTTGCCGAAGATGATGCCGAGGCCAATGACAATACCAATGCTGCCCAGCGTGGAGCCGAAGCCGCCGGTAATGGTGGAGGCAATGTCCTTAATGGGCATGCGGACCAGGAAACCAGTAATGATACTGGTAAGGATCATGGCAATAAACGGATTGAGTTTAAATTTGATGATGGATGTCAGCAGGATGGCAACACTGATGACAAAAACAATGAGTAACGGATAACCTGTAATCATGCGTCTTCTCCTTCCATTTCCGACCGGACTTCCACACCGGCCAGGTCTTCAAAGTAGTGGACAATACCCGAATGGTCTTCGCCCATGTAGTCATGGACTTTCAGATACTGCATAATTTCAAACAGCTGTGCCGTCAGCGGCATGGGGATATCCAGGCTGTGTGCAGTGTTGATGACGTTCTTGATATCTTTGTGGTTAATGCTGATTTTTCCGCCGGGTTTGAAGTTGCGGGCGCACATCATGGGCGCTTTGGCGTCCAGAACCGCGCTGCCGGCAAGTCCGCCGCGGATGGCCTGGTACACTTTGTACGGATCCGCACCGGCCTTGGTTGCCATGACCAGGGCTTCGGAAACCGTGGCAATGCCAAGGTTGACAATGACCTGGTTGGCCAGCTTCGTAATGGAGCCGCTGCCGGAGGGTCCAATGAGAAGACTGCTGCTGCCCATGATATTGAAATAGGGCTGCAGTTTTTCGAAGTCCGCTTCATCGCCGCCGCACATAATGGCCAGGGTTCCGGCAATGGCACCCGGCTCACCGCCGCTGACCGGCGCGTCGACAAATCCGACGCCGCGTTCCTTCAGTTTGTTGTAGCAGGTCTGGCTCTCGTCGGCGGTAACGCTGGAGAGGTCACAGACCAGCTTTCCGGCGGTCAGTCCTTCGGCAACGCCGCCCTCTCCGAAGAGGACGTTCTGCACAATGGCGCCGTTCGGGAGAATGGTGAGGATGACGTCACACTGCTCACCGATTTCTTTGTACGAGCCGCTGGCCGCCCCGAGGGACACAAGCTCGTCGACTACGGTCTGGTTCAGGTCGGACACCATCAGGTCCACCCCGCCGTTCAGCAGATTCTTTGCCATGGGGCGGCCCATGATGCCGAGACCAATAAAACCAACTTTGCTCATTCGGGAAACCTCCTTAATCTGATTCATACGTTGTCCGGCATACCGGCATGCCGGTTCTTCCGTTTCGATTATATTGGCATACCGGTATGCCAGTCAACCGTTTTTTCGCAATTTCGCAAATCTTGGAGGAACCTCCAAAGGACGGCGGTTTCCCCTTGGTGAAAATAACGGAGAGATTGACAGCGGAATGTCAAAGATGCTATTCTGGATGTACCGGTATACCGGTATTCTGGCATGAAGGAAGGATATGTATGCCTCTCAGCGCAAATAATCTCAAGGAAATTGCCTATACGGAAATGAAGAAACAGATCCTGAACGGGGATCTGGAGCCCGGCGTCGTCTACTCTGAGCGCAAGTTCTGCACGGACCTCGGGGTCTCCCGGACGCCGTTCCACTCTGCCCTGCAGCAGCTGGAACAGGAAGGCTATCTTGACATCCTTCCGAGCCGCGGATTCACGCTTCACCGGCTGACGGCCAGTGAAATAGAGCAGACCTATGAGGTCCGCTCCGCTATTGAGTTCTATTGTTATTACCGTATGATGGAAGACGCCCACGGGGACGACGCCGCCCGCCGGAAATCGGCGGAAAAGCAGATTCGCAAACTGGAGCGTTCCATTGCGGACCAGCGCAGCATTATGGAGTCGTCCCACGACATTCCGGAATTCCTGGAAGTGGACTACCAGTTCCACGAGGACGCCATCGGTTACCTCCGGAACCCGACCTTTGACCGGGACCTGAACTCCATTACCCATAACATCCGGGGCCTGGCCTCCTCTTCGCTGGAGCACGAGGGCCGGATGGAAAAGACGGTGGAAGAACACCAGGCCATTCTTGACGCCATCAAGGACGGGAAAACGGAAGCGCTTCTGGCCGCGGCCATGCGCCACTTCCGCGTACCGAAGGACATCAACCTGCAGGACGTCCGCTGACATTCCCTCCCCTTGCGGAACCCCGCCGGCATCTGTTAGAATACTTCTGCGCCGTTTGCGGGTATGGTGGAATTGGCAGACACGCAAGATTTAGGATCTTGTGGAGCAATCCGTGCAGGTTCAAGCCCTGTTACCCGCACCAAAAAAACACCGAAGCCTTGCTTCGGTGTTTCTTTATTCTCCGGGGGCTGTCAGCCGGTAATGTCTGCAAAGGAAGCGCGGATGAGTTCCGCCAGTTCGTTCGGGGAGAGCTCCACCTGGGTCCCCCGCTTTCCGGCGCTGACGTAAAACCGTTCCAGCGGTTCCGCCGACGCATCCATGACCGTCGGGAACTGCTTTTTCATGCCGAGCGGACTGCAGCCGCCGCGGATGTAGCCGGTCACTTTCTGGATATCTTTGACCGGAATCATTTCCACGGCTTTCTCCCCGACGGCGCGCGCCGCGGCCTTGAGGTCCAGCTCCCGGTCCACCGGCAGGACGAAGACATAGTAGTTCCGGCTCTTCCCCTCGGTCACCAGTGTTTTGAAGACGGCGGACGGGTCCTCTCCGAGCTTCTGCGCCACAATGAGGCCGTCGAACGGCTCGTCGTCCCGGTGCTCGTAGAAGTGCGGGGTATACGGTACCTTCGCCTTGTCCAGGATCCGCATGACATTGGTTTTGGGGTCTTTTTCTTTGGCCAACGGAATCACCCTTTCTCTGCCTGTTATTATACGCTTCCGTCCTTGAAGGCGCATCGTTTTTTCCTTATAATTGGAATTGTAATGGATACTGCCTCAGACGAAGGAGTGTGGGCTATGAAAAAGAAGACTGCAGCGGCACCGGCCGCACCGAAATACGACAATTCCTGGTACAAGGATCTGACCATTTATCAGATTTGGTGCCGGTCATTCAAAGACGGCAACGGAGACGGCATTGGAGACCTCTACGGCGTTCTGGAAGAGCTCGACTACATCCAGAGCCTCGGCTGTGACGCCATCTGGTTCTCCCCCATCTACCCGTCCCCGCAGGCCGACTACGGCTACGACATTGCCGACTACTACAACATCAACGAAGAGTACGGCGGCATGGAGACGTTCAAGACCCTTCTGGACGAGTGCCACAAGCGCGGCATGAAAGTCCTCATGGACCTCGTGGTCAACCATTCCTCCGACGAGTGCGAATGGTTCCAGGAAAGCCTCAAGGGCGACGACAACCCGTACCACGACTACTACTTCTGGCGCAAAGGCCGCGGCAAAGACGGCAAGAAAAACCCCAACAACTGGAATTCCCTGTTCGAGGGCAAGGCCTGGGAGTACAACGAAGACCTGGATGAATACTACCTCCACATCTTCGCCAAGAAACAGCCCGACTTGAACCACGACAACCCGAAGGTCCGCGAAGAGGTCAAGAACGTCATGAAGTTCTGGTTCGACCTCGGCGTCGACGGCTTCCGGGAAGACGTCATCACTTTCATTTCCAAACGCAAAGGTCTCCCGAACGACTTCCCCATTCCGGTTGCGGCAGGGTTCTCCCATTACAACAAGGGTCCCAACCTCATGCAATATATGCACGAGTACCGCGAAGTGGCAGACCAGTACAACGTTTTCCAGGTCGGTGAATCGCCCATGACGGGTGCCAAAGATGCCCGCAAATTCACCTGCGGGCCGGACCGCGTCCTGGACATGATGATCAGCTTTGACCACATGAACGCGGACTGTTTCCTGACCGACACCATCCACCTGCCCTTCTCCCTGCGGCGGCTGAAGAAGGCCCTGTCCAACTGGCAGTACAACATCAACGGCGACGGCTGGAACTGCCTCTACATGGAAAACCACGACCACCCGCGGGTCATTTCGCGCTACGGTTCCGAGAAGTTCTGGAAAGAAAGCGGCAAGGCCATTGCCACCACGTACCTCTTCCTGCAGGGCACGCCCTTCATTTACCAGGGACAGGAGCTCGGCATGGTCAACAACACGCTCGACCGCCTCGAGGACTTCAAGGACGTCGTCACGTTCAACAACGCCCGGATGTTCCAGGCACTTGGAATCCGCGGAAAGGCCTATCTGAAAATTGCCAACAAGACCAGCCGGGAGAATTCCCGCACCCCGGTCCAGTGGAGCCGTGACCCGAACGCCGGCTTTACCACCGGCACGCCGTGGTTCTCCGTGAACAAGAACTACGCCGACGGCGTCAACCGGGACGATGAGGACAAGGACCCCGACTCCATCCTCAACTACTACCGCAAGGCCATTGCCCTGCGCAAAGCCAATCCGGAACTGCTCGTCTACGGCAGTTACAAGGAGTACTTCCCGCAGAGCCGCAAGGTCTACTGCTACGAACGCACCTGTGAAGGCCGCAAAGCGCTGGTGGTCGTCTCGTATGCCAAGCATAAGCTGAGTATGAATGCGCCGGAAGGATTCGACCTCTCCGCCGGAGAACTGGCACTCTGCAACTACGCCGACCCGGAGACCCGGGAAAACCGGATGACGCTCAAGCCGTACGAGGCCCGCGTCTACCTGTTCTGAGAGCCGGAACAAACGGCAAACTACTGCGAAAAACCACGGCAAAAAATGATTGCATTTTCCACCTGTACGTGGTAATATATCTCACTGTAACGACGCAAAGCAAAAGAGGGAGGTGCGAATATGCCCAACATTAAATCTGCTAAGAAAAGAGTTAAAGTCAACGCTGCCAAGGCTCAGAGAAACAAGTCCACCAAGACCGCTCTGAAAACGGCCATCAAGAAGGCCGACGCCGCCATTGCCGCCAATGCGGACAACAAAGACGTTCTGGTCAAAGACGCTTACAAAAAGATTGACCAGGCTGCAGCCAAGGGAATTCTTCACAAGAACAACGCTGCCCGCAAAAAGTCTGCGCTCGCACTTAAGGCCAACAAGGCATAAGACAGCACCATATAAAACATCAGGCCCTGAGGTTTTCTCAGGGCCTTGTTTTTTTTTTGCGTTTTTTTATAAGTCTCCGCAGCAGACCAGAAATTCGCCGTCCCGGACCGAGTACGAACCGAGCTGGAACAGAACGACGCCTCTGCGCTTCGCGTGAACCACGGACAGGACGTTGCCGAACGGGTCCCGGATTTCGCCGAGGGGTTCCCCTTCCGCAACGGTTTCGCCGACGTTTCGGGCATGGTACCAGCAGCCTTCGGCCTCCGCATCATAATACGTGGTGGTTTCAATGACACGGGGAATGCGGCGCTGCGGCCGGCTTTTCGACAGGGTCCCCACGGAATGGAGGATCCGCCGGAGGTCGTCCATGTAGTCCTGCACGTCCGTTTCGTTCCAGGTGGCCATCTGCCCGCGTTCCATCAGGATGGCCGGGACATTGTAGGCCGAGGCATGCGTGAAGGAGCTGCCGGTCAGCACGTTCGTGGCAACGGTGTAGTCCGCGTCCATGCAGGACGCCAGCGCCAGCGAGCGCTCGGACAGCTTTTTCCCGCCCAGTCTCTGGAAATAGTTGTGCGGGACCAGTTCTTCCCGGCCGCCTCCGCTGTGGAGGTCAATGAGGTAATCCGCCGGACGGATGAAGTCCTGCAGGATGAAGTGTGCCAGCCGGTGGCTCAGGCTGCCGTCGGCATTGCCCGGGAACACGCGGTTCAGGTTTTTTCC
>ONLO01000157.1 GCA_900318715.1 uncultured Eubacteriales bacterium
GACATGCTGGACTGCGACAACGGCACCTACGACGCCTGGTACTGGCCGCACCCGCCGGTCTACATGCCCTTAAACTGCAACCTGGCCGAGGTCACCCACATCAAGAAGTTTGTGGACATTCCCGTCGTCTGCGCCGGACGAATGGTGCCGGCCGACGGTGCCAAGGCCATTGCCGCGGGCGACATTGACGCCATGGGCGTGGGGCGCCAGTTCCTGGCAGACCCCGAGTGGCTCACCAAACTCATGGGCGATTCAGAAGATGAAATCAAGCCCTGCATCTGCTGCCACAATGCGTGCCTGAACTGGTCCCGCCACGAGGGTACGGCAAACGATCAGGATCTTCTGGACACGCTCAACATGTGCCGCTGCGCCGTGACGCCGACGACCATGCAGTCCAAAAAGTATAAGATTGTCCCGGCGGACCGGCCGAAGAACATTGCGGTCATCGGCGGCGGCATCGGCGGCATGGAGGCCGCCCGTGTAGCAGCCCTCCGCGGACACAAGGTCACCTTGTACGAGAAGTCCGATGTCCTGGGCGGTGTGTTCATTGCGGCCGCCGCACCGGAGTACAAAGAACACGACAAACAGCTCATTGAGTGGTTCAAACGCCAGGTGGCCAAGAACCCCAATATTACCGTAAAGATGAATACGGAAGTGACGGATGTCAAGGCGCTGGGCGCGGATGAAGTGGTCGTTGCCACAGGCGCCGTCGCCAACCGCCTGTCCCTGCCGGGAGCCGAACGCACCATTTCCGCGGTGGATTACCTCCTCGGAAATGAGCAGGTCGGGGACGACGTCATTGTCATCGGCGGCGGCCTCACCGGCTGCGAAATTGCCATGGACCTCTACAATAAGGGCAAGCGCCCGGTCCTGGTGGAAATCATGAATGACCTCATGGCGGTGCCAAACCTGTCGCTGGCCAATGCTTCGTTCCTGCGCGACTTCATGAAGTCCAACAACGTCCCGGTCTATCTGGAGACCAAGTGCCTGGAAATCGGCCCGGACTACGTCCTTCTTCAGGACAAGAACATGAAGCAGTACAAGCTTCCGGCCGACTCTGTCATTACATCGGTCGGCTACAAGCCGGCGCCGGTTGCCCCTGCCACGCAGAAAGAAATTACCCTTGCCATTCCCAACGTGGGCACAGTGGCCACCATTCCGGATCCGCGCAGCCGTGGATCCAAAGGCAATCCGCCGGTCTACCTGGTCGGTGACTGCAACAAGGTCGGCAACCTCCGCCACGTCATCTGGCGTGCCTGGGACATTGCCATGAAACTGTAAACACCAGATGACAGTATTGAAATACCGCGGCTCTATGGTAAAATAGAGATGACTGAACCGGGGAAAATGAACAACCTGATTCTTGCTTGGAAAGGAGTATTCTTATGTTTTTTGACATGTTAGGAGATATCTTTGGCGGTTTCTTCGTCAGCATCCTCTATTTCTTCGACAACATTCGCAAGATGTTCGGTGCTTAATTCATTCACAAAAGCGGCATCCCACACGGGATGCCGCTTTTTTCATTTTGTTCTCAGAATACTCCTCCGTTGTACTTCTTTTGTGCCCGGTAAAGGATGACCAGGGCAATGAAACAACAGATGCTCCAGAAAATCCAGTTGATGAGAAATTTGCGTTTGACGTAGTCCAGGATGCCGGTAATGAGAGAGGCACATCCAATCAGGACGAGTGCTTTCCCAATTTCGGCGGTGTAAGCGGGAATATCGTTTTTGGCTACTTTCTGATAATGATAAGAGTGTACAAGCTTGATATTATGTTTCCGCCAGAGCTGATCACCCAAAATGAAACACAACAGACTGACAAATATCATAATGATAAGTTCGAGGACCATAAGATAGTTCTCCTTTCTTCCCACAATCTTATTCTATCATGAAAGATATATCTTTGTTGCTTTGGTCTTTGATATAATAGATTCAGAATGAGAAAGGGGCGTTGAACATGAGAACAAGGAAAATGCATGCGGTTATCCTTCTTCTTGCTGTCCTGCTGGTCGTTCAGGGTTGTTCTGCCTGTGCCAGGAGGCCAGTTCCTCCGACAACAACGGCACCATCCGTGAGCACCACGGCTGCAACCTCCACACCGGCCCAGACTACAGCGCCATCCTCATTCACCCTTCGAGGGTACACCTATGAAGGTGTTAAAGATGAGGCTGAACTGGCCTATGTCCTTGTGCTGGAACCCCGGTCCAACGGACAGTGGGTGTCCGTCCTGAACGGGAAAGAAGTCCCTTATACCGGCATTGTCAAAAATGATGCCGGCTTCTGGTACGTGGAAAAAGGCGTCATCGACTTCCAGCAGAACGGATTCTTCCGGGACTATCAGGGGACCGAGTGGGTCTACTTCGGCAACAAAGCCGAAAAAGTGTCTGAGACCACGACCACGACAAAGCCTTCGCCGTCCCGCACACTGGTGGAACCGGATGAGTCGCAAATCTATAAGCACTCCGTCGAAATCTGGTCTTCGTCACTGGGCTCCGACGGGGAAGTCAACATGCGGTACGGCCCGAGCGAGTTCGAGTACGAGGTCATCCGCACCATCCCAAACGGCACAGAAGTGCAGGCCATTACCGGCATCATCAACGGTTGGACCATGGTGGAAATAGACGGCCAGCGCGGCTGGGTCCGCAGCGACCTCCTCAGAAATCCTTAAGCCGGCAGGAGCCGGCTGCGCACTTTTTACATGTGTATTTTTTCCTGTTGCAGTCCGGATAATTCCGTTCTAGAATAAAGGTAGTGGCGGAGCCGGCGTGGCTCTGCCCTAAGGAAAGGTTTTTGAAAGGAGAAATGCCCATGTATTCCGCGTTCACCGAGTCGGCTTTGGAAGTCCTCCGTAAGCCGCAGCTCACCATGCAGTGGTACATTATTCCGCTGTTCCTTGTTGTGTTCTACATTGTAGGCAAAGAGTTGAAGGAGAAAAACTACAGCGTTGTCCTGGGCGGCGTGGCCCTCTGGCTCGTCGACGTGTTCAACGAAATCTGGAACTCCTATGTCTGCTTCTTCAGCGGCTACGCGCCGGTCTGGGGAACGCCCGCAAGCGTCGGGGGAAGCGCCTGGCTGCTTCTCATCGGCTACAACATTGAAATTTCCTTCATGTTCCTGCTCATGGGCATAGCCGCCTGCAACATGCTGCTTCCGGACAAGAAGGCGAAGATCCTCGGCATTAACAACCGGATCTTCATTGCCGTCTGTCTGACCACCGCCGCCGTCATTGTGGAGTGCTTCCTCAACTTCTGCGGCGTGCTCACTTGGGAGTGGCCGTTCTGGCAGCGCAAGGTACCGTGGCTCCTGTGGCTCATCGGTTACCTGCCGTTCTTCTGTGCGGCGTTCTACGTCCACGACCGTCCGACCATGAAAGGCAAGTTCAAAGCGCTCGGCGTGCTTGCCGGCGTAGATGTTGTCCTGCTCATCCTCGGCGGCATTTTCAATCTCGTATAAGGAGGCGTTCGTATGTTTACTGCACCTGTAATTATTACCTTAGTACTTGCAACCCTCTTTGACTGCGGCATTATTGCCGTGGCGTTCCGGGATTTCCTGAAAAAGGAATAAGTCCCTAAAAATAAGCAAATCTTTGACTGGTTAGTGTATTCTAACCAATACGAATTCTGCTAGAATGAGGGTAGAGCGGGAAACCGCTAAATTTTCTCTATTTCAGGAGGAACCATACATGAAACCAAACAAGTATGCAGGCACGCAGACCGAGAAAAACCTGGAAGCTGCGTTTGCCGGTGAAAGCCAAGCCAGAAATAAATATACGTACTTTGCGTCCAAGGCAAAGAAGGAAGGCTACGAGCAGATTGCCGCTCTGTTCCTGAAGACCGCAGACAACGAAAAAGAACATGCAAAAATGTGGTTCAAAGAGCTGAACGGCATCGGCGACACCGCCGAGAACCTGGCAGCTGCCGCCGACGGCGAGAACTATGAGTGGACCGACATGTACGAAGGGTTCGCCAAGACCGCCGAGGAGGAAGGCTTCAAGGAGCTGGCTGCCAAATTCCGCATGGTTGCTGCCATTGAGAAGCACCATGAAGAGCGCTACAGAGCCCTTCTGAACAATGTTGAAATGCAGCAGGTGTTTGAGAAGAGCGAAGTCAAAGTCTGGGAGTGCCGGAACTGCGGACACATTATTGTCGGCA
>ONLO01000081.1 GCA_900318715.1 uncultured Eubacteriales bacterium
CGCTCATAGACACCTTTAAGGACCCGGCTTACTGTCATTATCTGGCGTCCCGTCAAAAAGCGGTCATCCACGCCGATGCCGCCGACCAGATTGCCCGGCTGGTGGAAGAGCGCGCCGGGGACAGCTCCCGCACCCGCACCTCCCGGTAAGAGGGTGCATTGCCCCAACAATTTTTTGTTGCTTTTTTTCTGCGGAAGTTTTAAGATAACTGTGTAATAACGAAGAGCCCGATCCCGGTTTGGCGGACCGGGCTTTTTTTTGACCCGAATGTTTCAAATGGAAACGGTTTTCGGGAGACATCCGGTCTTTCCGGAAATTGTCACAATCTGAAACACTCTGCCGGCCTGCGGAACTGTTGCAGGGGAGGCGGAGCGGGTAAAATGATATTGTACATACAGCAGAACAATTGACTTTGCTTGAAAAGGAGAACGAAACGTATGATTAAAGCTGTCATCCTCTTTGCCATTGGTCTGGTTGCCCTCATCAAGGGCGGCGACTGGTTCGTGGACGGTGCCGTCGGCATTGCCCGTCGGTTTCATCTGCCGGAGCTGCTCATTGGCGCCACGGTCGTGTCCATTGGTACCACATTGCCGGAAGTCATGGTTTCGGCCACATCTGCCGTCACCGGTCATGGCGAAATTGCCTACGGCAACGCCATTGGTTCCATCATCTGCAACACGGCGCTCATTGCCGCCATTACGCTGGTGGCAAAACCCGGCCCGGTTGACCGCAAGACCCTGAAAATTCCGGTGGCATTTTTCTTTGTGTCGGCCATCCTGTATGCCGGGAACGCCTATTTCGTCCAGTACTTCCACCGCTGGTTCGGCTTCCTGATGCTGGCCATCTTCCTGACCTACATGGTCGTCAATGTCGTCAGCATGAAGAAGCAGCCTGCAGCAGGCATCTCTTCGGGCGATTCATCTGCCGTCAAAGCCGAAGGCGCCGCCCTTGCCGAAGCGGCAGAGCCCGGCGCCGCCGAAGAAGCGGAAAAAGAAGAGCCCCTGTGGCTTGACCTGGTCAAGCTGGTGGCCGGTGCGGCCCTCATTGCCGTCGGCGCCGACCTTCTCGTGGACAACGGCACCCTCATTGCCGCTGCCCTGGGCGTTCCGGAATCCGTCATTGCCCTGACGTTCGTGGCGCTCGGCACCTCACTTCCGGAACTGGTCACGGCCAGTACCTCGCTGGTCAAGGGCCATGGATCGCTGTCGCTCGGTAACGTCATCGGCGCCAACGTCTTTAACCTGGTGCTTGTCAGCGGCGTCTCCGTGGCCATCAGTCCGTTTGCGCTGCCGGAGACGGCACAGTTCCTTGGCCGCAATGCGTCATTGGTCCTGGAAATACCGGTCATGTTCGCCGTCATGCTGATTCTGACCGTGCCGGCGCTCATCCGCCAGAAGCTGTCCCGTGTCCAGGGCATTTTGCTCCTGGCCATCTACGCCGCCTTCTGCGTCATCCAGTTCACCCTGTAAAAGTACGCAAGAAAAAGCCCGCCGTTTCGGCGGGCTTTCATTGCTTGCGGGCGGATTCGCGGGCGCTGTTACAGCAGTGCGCCCATACAGAGGTAGGCGAATTCGTGGGGGAGGCAGAAGGCGCAGTTGTGTGTGCCGGGGAACCAGAGCAGCGGCGCGTTCAGCTTTTCGGCCGAGCGGATGGTCTCGTTGTAGATGGCCGTGCCCTTGCTCTGCTCGCCGACGCCGAAGAACACCGGCATGGTAGCCAGCGTTTCGTACGGCGTGCGGTACGTGAGCAGCCATGGGAGGTCGTACTTCTTCAGCGCCTCGGTGTCCGGGGCCACGTTGGCCAGTTCCTCTTCGGTGGCCGGCCGGCCGCGGAATTCGTCAAAGGTCAGCGTGTGCGTCATAGCGTGCAGGCTCTTCTGGCAGAGGTGGCGGTAGAAGCTGAAGACCGGCTCGTGGAAGAGGATCTTGCGCACCTGCTCCGGGTGCTTCTCACACAGCCGCATGCCGACAAAGCCGCCCATGCTGTGGCAGATGATATACGCCTTGCCCTCGTCCTCCGGACCGGCGAATGCCCGGATGAGCGCGGAGGCGTCTTCCATATGGGCGTCCAGCATGCGGCGCTGGCGCCTGGTCTCGGACCGCACGTGGCACCGCCGGTCATACGAAATGACGTGGAACCACTGCGAGAAGACCTCGCCGGCGTCGTGCCAGAAGTCCGCATCCGTGGCGCCGCCGTGGATGAGCAGCAGGAGCGGGCCCTCGCCGGATTCGCGCACGTTGAGCCGGCAGCCGTCGAAGCTTTCAAACGAATGGGTCGTATAGTACATAAGCGGTTCGCCTCCGGAATGGATGTTTTTCCCATTATACTATGAAAGTTGACTTTTGTATTTTATAAATATAAAATTTAAAATTGCGCATGTCCAAAATAATAATGAAAGAGGCGTATTCCATTGAGCGAATACAAAAACAATTATCCGAGTGTCATTATCCACGGATTCGTGGGCTGGGGTGAGGACGACGAAATAAACAAATACTTTGCTCACTTCGGCATGTTCGGATCCCGCCGCCTGTTCCCGTACCTGCGCAAAAAAGGGTATGAAATCTATGCACCGTCACTGGGTCCCTTCTGCAGTGCCTGGGACCGGGCATGTGAACTCTGGGCCTATCTCCTCGGCGGCACCGTTGACTACGGAAAAGTCCACAGCGAAAAGTTCAACCACAAGCGGTTCGGCCGGACGTATGAAGGCGTCCTCAAGGACCTCGGCCAGAACGAAGCACACAAAAAGATCAACCTGTACGGCCACTCGTTCGGCGGCCCGACCATTAAGGCCTTTGTCGACATCCTGAACCAGGGTTCGGCGGAAGAGCGGGAGGGCACCGACCCCGACGACCTCTCTGACTTCTTCAAAGGCGGCCATTCCCACTTCGTCCACACAGCGGTCACCATGTCCGGTGTCAACAATGGCACCATCCTGGACCAGTGTTTCGACGACAAATCCATGCATATGGTGGAGAGGGCCGTTCTGAAAGTCACATCCCTTCTTGGTTACAGCCCCTATAACTATTTCTTCGACTTTGGCCAGCAGCAGTTCGGCCTTGCCCGTTACCCGGAAGAGAACCGGGACCAGAAGGTCAAACCGCAGAGCAAGGAAGACTATGAAGCGGGCGTCCGGAAGTACGCCAGCTCCAAGCTCGACCGCTCCAACTGGGAAATGGACATTATCTGGTGCAAATGGATGAACGACCACCAGACGGTGGCCAAAGACGTTTACTACTTCGCGGAGCGGGCCTGCAACTCGCACATTGGAGACGACGGCTTTGCCCACCCGAATACCATGAACCCCATTACTCATTTCACCGGTAACATCATCGGCAAAAAGCAGCCGGTCCGCGAAACCGGATACGAGTACGGTCCGGAATGGTACATGAACGACGGATTTGTTCCGGTCATTGGCCAGAGCGCTCCGCTGAACCAGCCGTCCATTGAGGCCGACCGCAATACCGAATTCCGCCCCGGAATCTGGTATAATATGCCCGTCCGCAACGGAGACCACATCCTGTGGAACGGCATGAGCCGCAACAAGTGGGAATTCTTCCGTCTCTGGGACGAAATGCTGGAGCGTGCCCGCAAGCTGCCCGACGCCGAAGACGTTCTCTAAACAAAGGAGTATCCTCATGAATTTAAAGGGAAGAGATTTTCTGAAACTGCTTGACTTCACGCCGGAGGAAATCCAGTATCTGCTGGACCTTGCGGCAGACTTGAAGGACAAGAAAAAGAACCACATCGCCCACGATTACTGCAAGGGCATGAATGTGGCGCTCATCTTCGAAAAGACCAGCACCCGCACACGGTGCAGCTTCGAAGTGGCGGCGCACGACCTCGGCATGGGTTCCACGTATCTCAACCCGAAGGATTCGCAGATCGGCAAGAAGGAGACCATTGCGGACACGGCCCGGGTCTTGAGCGGCATGTTCGAGGGCATTGAGTACCGCGGGTACGGCCAGGACATTGTCGACGAGCTGGCCAAGTACGCCGACGTGCCCGTCTGGAACGGCCTGACCAACGAGTTCCACCCGACGCAGATCCTGGCGGATTTCCTGACCATCCGGGAGCACTTCGGAAAACTGAAGGGCATAAACTTCGTCTACATGGGCGATGCACGCTACAACATGGGCAACTCGCTCATGGTCGGCTGCGCCAAGATGGGCCTGAACTTCACCGCCTGCGCGCCGGAGGAATACTTCCCCGACGCGGCGCTCGTTGCCGAGTGTAAAGAAATTGCCAGTCAGAGCGGCGGCTCCATCCGCCTGTGCACGGACCCCATGGAAGCCACCAAAGGCGCCGACGTCATCTACACGGACGTCTGGGTCTCCATGGGCGAGCCCGTCGAGGTCTGGCAGGAGCGCATTGACGCCCTCGGCCCGTACGAGGTCAACCAGAAACTCATGGACAACGCCGCGGACGGCTGTGTGTTCATGCACTGCCTGCCGGCGTACCATGACCTGGGCACGGAAGTCGGCAAGGAGATGGGCGAGCGTTTCGGCCGCGACCACATGGAAGTGACCAACGACGTCTTCGAGAGCCCGGCCTCCATTGTCTTCCAGGAAGCCGAGAACCGGATGCACACTATTAAGGCCGTCATGGCCGCTACGCTGGCGGACCTCGACTGAGTGTTTTCAACTTGACAGAGCGGCTGGTCCGGTGATACAGTACAGAAAAGAATTGTCAACGAGGACAAGGACCTGAAGGGGTTCTTGCCCTCTTTTTTTGTCAATTGGAGTTTTATGGCAATTGGAGGGAACAGTATGGGCGTAAAGGAAGAATGCGGCGTCTTCGGCATCTACGACCGGGACGGCGGCGCGGTGGCCCACTCCATCTACTACGGGCTGACCGCCCTGCAGCACCGCGGGCAGGAGTCCTGCGGCATGGCCGTGTACGACACATTCGGGCCGGCGGGCAACTTCCAGTTCCGCAAGGACCTGGGGCTTGTCAGTGAAGTGTTTTCGGAGGACCGGCTGAAGGCGGTCACCGGGAACCTCGGCATTGGCCACGTCCGCTACTCGACGACCGGCGCCTCCACCGCGGAGAACGCGCAGCCGCTCGTGCTCTCCTACATTAAGGGGACACTGGCGCTGGCCCACAACGGCAACCTGATCAACACCAGGGAGCTCAAGTGGGAACTCATCCAGAACGGGGCCATCTTCCACACGACCACCGACTCCGAAGTCATTGCCTTCCACATTGCCCGCGAACGGGTCCACAGCAAGAATGCCGAGGAGGCCGTCCGCAAGACCGCCCGCAAGCTGCAGGGCGCCTATGCGCTGGTCGTCATGAGCCCGCGCAAGCTCATCGGCATCCGGGACCCGTACGGCCTCAAACCGCTGTGCCTCGGCAAGCGGGGGAATGCCTATGTGCTGGCCTCCGAGAGCTGCGCGCTCCAGAGCGTCGGCGCTGCGTTCGTCCGGGACATTGAACCCGGAGAACTGGTGACCATTACCAAAGACAGCATTACCTCGGACAAAAGCATGCAGCAGGCAAACCGAGCCCACTGCATCTTCGAATACATTTATTTTGCCCGCCTGGACAGCAGCCTGGACGGGGTCAGCGTGTACGACGCCCGCATCCGCGCCGGCCGCTCTCTGGCGGAGTCCTTCCCGGTGGAGGCGGATCTGGTCACCGGCGTCCCGGAGTCCGGTGTCCCAGCGGCCAAGGGCTTCTCGGAGGGCTCCGGCATTCCGTTCGGGTTTGCCTTCCACAAAAACTCGTACATTGGCCGCACGTTCATCAAGCCGACGCAGGAGGAGCGCGAGTCCAGCGTCCACATGAAGCTCAGCGTGCTGGAGTCCGCCGTGGCCGGCAAGCGCATTGTCCTTGTAGACGACTCCATTGTCCGCGGCACCACCATGGCCAACCTTATTCGCATGCTCAAGGAGGCCGGCGCCACGGAAGTGCATGTGCGCATCAGCTCGCCGCCGTTCCGGTACCCCTGCTACTTCGGCACGGACGTCCCGACGGGGGAGGAGCTCATTGCCACAAGGTTCTCGGAGGAGGAAATCCGGAACCGGATCGGCGCGGACTCGCTCGGCTACCTGCAGCTTTCCGCCTTCCCGGACATGACGGGCGGACTTCCGGTCTGCACCGGCTGTTTCACCGGCAATTATCCAATGGAAGTTCCCTTGCCGGAGGAGAATGACTGAGGCAGAGCCATCAGCCTGCGGTCAGGTGCCGCTGGCGCCGTAGTTCGAGAGCACCCGCGCGGACGGGTCGTTTACGTCACAGCCCTCCCAGGACTTGTTGGGCATCCAGAAGTCCTTGATCATCCGGGACTGCCCCGGGTAGTGCTTTTCGAAGATTTCC